>DASSKS010000257.1:0-4092 GCA_035690245.1 Halococcus sp.
GGCACACCCGAGGCGGTACTCACCGAAAATCATGTGGAGCGCGCGTTCGACACCGATGCAGCCGTGACTCGCCACCCCGTTACTGGCGCGATGGACGTTACGGCCGTCTCCGCCCCGCCGGAACGCAAGGTTCGCGTTCACGTCCTCGGCGGCGGTCGAACCGGTGCGCGCGCCATCGCCACGCTCGCTGAAGCCGGATTTTCGGTTTCTACGGGCGTACTCACAACGACCGACGCCGCGCTCGAAACCGCCCGCGCACACGAGGTCGAAACCGTCACCACCGAACCGTTCGCGCCGGTCGATAGGAATACCCGCAAACGAGTCACCCAGTTGGTTCGAGAGGCCGATATCGCGGTGCTCGCTCGAACGGACGAACCGAACCGCGCGCTCGCCGCCGAAGCCGAACGGCTGGTGGTCATAGACGATGAACGGACGGACAGAATGACCGAGTTCGAGAACGCGCGCGTCGTCGGCATCGATGGCCTGCTCGCAGGAGTCGAGACAGCGCTTGATACCGAACCGCGACGACCCGAACTGTCGGCAGCAGACGATTAAGCCAGTTGTGATGTTGACGATACAGTGAGTGAGCGAGCAGATTTCTCAGACCACGGGTATGATGGCTATTCGTGAATAGCGAAAGGAATAACCATTTGTTACCCGTTGGTAGCGACTACGGGCTAACTGACGACGAGGAAACCACCGCGCTATTGCGGAACGATACGTGGAAATTTCGCCATATCAACCCGCAGAGGAACGACGAATGACGACGAAAACACAGACGACAATCGCCGTGCTGGTAGCACTTTCGGTGGCGCTCGCTGGCTGTGCTGGGCTTGCTGGCTCTAACGAGCAATCGACCCCAACACCGACGGCTATGCATGGAACAGCGACACCAGCGAACACGACGACGACAGGCCAGAACGGAACGACGAACGTGATGCCTACCACGGCGGGGGTAACACAGACGGCAACAGCCACGGAAACCGAAACGACGGGGACAGGCACACCTATGGCTACTTCGACGCCAACACCAACACCCACTCCAACGGAAACGGTGACGCCGACGCCAACACCAACACCCACCGCGACGCCAACGGCTACGGCAACACCGACCCCGACTGAGACACCTACTCAGTCACCAACATCGAGAAAAACAGAAACAACTGCACCAAAAGCCGATGTTCGAATCGTCAACGTTACTGTTGATGATGCTGATGACAGCTACACCTTCGGGGAGTTCCAAGAGGCGAGCGTAACAATCAAAAATACTGGAAACGTGGAACATCATTTCTACAGCGAGTATACTGTTTTCGGTCCGAATGGAAACGAATGGAACACCGACCCCAATTCGTTGTCAATAACGCTCGGAGCCGGGGAGACAGGCACATATAGCGTCAGGTGGATCGTCAACAGTGATGCACCGACTGGGGAGTACGACATAAATGTTGGACTCTGGAACGGAATACAATCGGGCAACCTGAAGAACAGAATAGACGAATATCGTAGCAACAACGCCTTTAGGGTCACGTACACGGATTCAGAAACAGCTCCACCGTCTGATACTTCAAACGCCCATACCCTCACCGTCAAAGCAGTTGGTGATGGTGCCTCTAACTATGCGGTATACACGGCAATGGGCGGATTCATAAACATCGGACCGAAAGCCGATAGACCGGATGAAGCGGACTACCCGGATAAAATAGTCAAAACATTGTATGGTGCTGAGAGCCATGCAGAAGGTCATGTTGGAGATGGTGGAGTAGATAGCTACTATCTCTATGGAAATGGTATTGGCGGTGTCGTCAATGACGGGACTGCAACCCTGAAGATATACCTTGATGGTGAGCTGGTGGGGACAGTTGAACCCGGAACAGGCACGGGCGAATAATCGACGGCAACATCAACTCCAACACCGAAAGCCTATCAATCGGAGAAGTCACGGGGAAGGCGAGACTGTCGAACGGGAGACGACCGATTCGTTCGTGATGGGGCGGTTTGGCTGAGTTGCGTCGTTATAAGCGCGTTCACGCGCTTTGGGTCGGGCACATCACTGAGCGTGAGGTCCAATCCCCCAGAACCCGCCGTATAGACCTCGATATCGCCATACGAGAGGAGACGCTCTATCCACGACTGCTCGAAGGCGGTGTTCTGCACGTGGTCGAATCTGACCCGTGTGACGGTGCGCGAGAGCAGGCCGGTCTTTTCGTATACGGCTTTCGTTGTGAACACGTACCGCGTGCTCCAGCGCGAGAGATACATCCACACACCGACGAACACACCGATTGGGAGGAGACAGAGCGAAAGCCAGTCCGGTCCGACCGGCACCTCGACGGTTCGAGAGAGCCAGACGCCGAGGAACGACACCATAAAGCCGAACGCGATTGCGGGCGTCGCCGGATACAGACTCCGTGTGCCGGCCCACAGAACCCGCTCGTCCTCCGTGAGATGGACCCACGCGGTCGATTCGACTGACGAAGCCATCCCCTGGAGAGAGGGCACACACGGACTTACACGTTGTGAACCTGCTCGGAAGGCTACCGAGCAGCCACCGTGCCCGCGAAGTAGCTGTCCATAAATGAAAAGATAGCTATGAGTATTCGATGCAAGTGCTAACGGTTTTTATCCTGCGGGAGAGAACGGATTGTCGTAGTGAATGACCGTCCCAGCTCTCGCGGCCACGGCGTCGAGAAGAATCATCCGTCGAGGGTCGAGAGCGCTGTCCGTCGGGACGAGGGGCAAACGGACGTGACGCACGCGAGAGAGCGCTCCGTCTCGATTATCATCCCTACCTACAACGAGCGCGAGAACATTGAGCGCGTCGTCGAGCGCTGTCGGGCCGCTCTCTCCGAGTACTGCTTCGAAATCGTCGTGATTGACGACGACTCACCCGACAGAACGTGGAAAATCGTCGAGGACACCTATGCCGGCGCGGACTCGGTGCGCATCGTCCGACGAACGGAGGAATCGGGGCTTGCGACGGCGGTTTCTCGCGGGTTCGACGAGGCAACCTATGACTTCTGTGCGGTCATCGATGCGGACCTCCAGCACCCCCCCGAGAAGCTTCCAGAACTCATCGCGGCCTTTGACTCCGGGGTGGATATCGTCATCGGCAGCCGCCATATCGCTGGCGGTGGCGTCGAGAACTGGTCGCTGCTCCGGCGCGTCGTGAGTCGTGGTGCGATGACCATCGCCAAACTCGCATTGGCACAGACACGCGGAATTTCGGACCCGATGAGCGGGTTCTTTGCCGTCCGGCGCGAAGTCATCGACGACGTCACGCTCGCGCCGACTGGCTACAAAATCCTTCTGGAGGTGCTCATGAAATGCGACTACGACCGAATCGTGGAAGTCCCCTACATCTTCACCGAACGCGAGCGCGGCGAGTCGAAACTCACCGCCGAGGAATATCTGGGGTTTCTCGAACACATCTATGACCTTCGGCGCAACGGTCACGCGGTCCACGCGCGGCGTGTCTCCGTCTCGGACAATCAGTAACGGTAATTCGACGTGGATTCAGGGGAGCAGAGACGAATCAATAGCCCTAAACCGAGTACCATGCATTAGCCGTCTATTCCCATGCGTGCGCTCACTCGGAAACGAATCGGCACGGTATTGATGCTCCTCGGGGTCGTGGCCATCGTCGGTTCGCTCGCGGTGAGCGCGGCGACCGTACCCGACGGTGGGACCAGTACGCAGACCACAGACCGCGGGCGGACGCTCGTCGGGATGCAAGCCGCCGGACAGGTCGCCATGTTCGATTCGAGCGGCGACGTGCGCTGGGTATTCGGCAACGGGAGCGCGGATTACTTCGACGTGACGATGTTGCAAAACGGAACCGTACTCACGGGATTCATCACCGAGAGCCAGCAGTCGTGTGGACAGTACGAACCGCCGTGTGCCCGAACCGGCTTCCGGCTCATCGACCCACAGCCAACGCCACACATCATCGGCGAGTGGTCGTTCCCGGTTCGGACGAAACTCAACAGCGAGGTCCACGACGTCAATCGTCTGCCGAACGGGGAGTATCTCCTCACGGATATGGAACACGAGCGGATTCTCACGGTCGCTCCAAACGGAACGGTAACGTGGCAG
>DASSKS010000258.1:0-9884 GCA_035690245.1 Halococcus sp.
GTACCATCCGCTGGCGATGACGCCGCCGTACATCGACTCCTGTGCGGCCTGCTCGTCGACGTGAATCGGCTGTGGGTCATAGCGTGTTGCAAACCTCGTGAGTTCGTCCTGTGGGACCTGATACGTGCCCAAATCGCGGACTTCGCCCACGTCGATGTCCTCGTAGTAGAGCGTCGCCATGCACTCCGGTTGCCCCGTCAGGGGATAAAAACCCCTGTCCTCAGTGACGGATGAACCGGCGGCAATCGAGTCGTTCGCAAAACACTCGATTTTTCGGTCTGCGTCACTGCTGAACGGACTTTTCGCCGGCTTCGATGCGAACGTCGAGCCAGTTTTCCCGTGGGACGAGCGAGCATTCATAGTGCTCGTTGTACGCACAGAACGGGTTATACGCGGCGTTGAAATCGAGTTGCCACGTCCCGTCGCTTCGGTCTTCGGCGTCGAGGTCGAGGTAGCGACCCGCCCCATACGTTTCCTCGCCGCTGGTTTCGTCGCGGAAAGGCGCCCAGAGACGGGTTTCTGTGGGGTCGCCCTTGTACGCCGTGAGCGCGTACTCCTCGCCGCCGAGTTCGAAGTGAAATTTCCCCCAGCGGTAATACCGCTGTGTCCCGTCTTGGGTGGTTTCGACGGTGAGTGTCTCGTGGTCATCGAACGGCGTGAGTTCGACTTCGAAGCGATATGAGTCATCCAGTGGATAGTACGAAAGTCCAGAGAAGTCGTCGCGCTCATCCCGTGGAATCGGCGATTGTGGGTGTTCTTCGAAGAACTCGTCTTTTTGTGCCCGCTGTTCGTTTCGTTTTTGCTCCCAGTCGGCCATACCGGTTCGACGAGCGACTGCGGGATACGGCTGGCGACTGAAGCGGAATCTGCCGGTAGGGGGTCGATTCGGCTTGCGATTCAGTTGGACCCGGCGATTCGAAGACGGTGGGTTTGACCGAACGCAACGGTTTATCCGTTCAGATGCGCAATAGCGGGCATGAGCCTCGAAACGATGATCCCGAATCCCGACAGGGACACGGACGAGGAGGCACTCGAAACGTTCGCGGCGCAGGCCGACGAACTCACGATTCGTGTCTGGGGTGCGGATTGGTGTGGAGATTGTCAAGAACTCCTGCCCGATTTCGCGGCGGTACTCGATGCCGCCGGAATTTCCGACGAGCGTATCGAAACCTATGCCGTAAACCGCGAGAAAGAAGGCAAGTTGGTCGAGGAGTACGGTATCGAATACATCCCTACTATTATCATTGAGCGCGAGGGTCAAGAGGTTGCCCGGTTCGTCGAAAGCGAACCCGAACCGCCGAGTGTCTTCCTCGCAGAGCAACTCACGGCAGCAGAGCCGACACAGTAATCGAAAGCAGTTGGAACTACGTCTCTGGCCCTTACTCGCCGCGAACGTCGCGTGCGGCCTCGCGGATGGTGGCGACTTCGTCGTCACTATACCCGATAAACCGAACCTCTGCCAGCGAATCGGGTTCGTACTCACTGATTTCCTCGCAGATGAGTGTCGCGCCCTCCCGGAGGGAAAAGCCCGCAACACCACAACCGAGTGCTGGAATCACGAGCGATGCACACTCCAATTCGTCGGCCCGTGCGAGCGTGTTTCGAGTTGCATCGCGGATGCTTTCGGTGGTGGCCTGTCCGTCCCCGTAATGGGGCATCGCGGCGGCGTGAATCACGTACTCGGCATCCAAGTCGTAGGCATCCGTGACGGTCACCGTTCCGAGGTCGATGGGACCCAGAGCAACTGCCTCCTCGTTGAGTTCGCTTCCCGCACCGCGTCTGAGCGCGCCGGCCACGCCAGAACCCATCTCCAAACTGGTGCCGGCGGCGTTTACGAGCGCGTCCGCCTGCTGGGCGGCGATGTCGCCTTGAATCACGTCGAAGTCCATGTTCGCCGTTGAGTCGCGAGCACCAAAAACCGCTTCGGGCGTCACTTCATTCGTCGTTCTCCTCGGCGGCGATAGGCGACGTATCCGACCGCGACGGCGGGTACTCCAAAGACGAGAAGGTACGGTGTGAGGTACGCGAGCGCGACGACTATCGCCCGCAGCGTGGTGATGACGCCGCCGATTGATGCAAGAAAGGCGTCGAGAACGCCGATGTCGTACCACGCTTCGACCGTTGGCTCCGGGATGGGTTCTCTGAGTTCGACAGTAATCGTCGAATAGGCGACACGGCCCCTGAGCGACTTCAACTGGGCTTTCAAGCGCTCGATTTTCGATTGGACGCTCGAAAGGCGCTTTTGGACCTTGAGAACGGCCTCGGTGTCACTCGCGTTCGCGTAGAGATTTCGGAGGCGCTCGCGCTGCGCCCGGAGGTTTTCGAGGCGCGCTTCGAGGTCTATGAGTTGGCTGGTGACATCGGTCGTGTTCGTGCGCGCGCTGAGCACCGTTCCGGTGGCGTTCACGTACGCATAGAGTGCAGAGAAGTTCCGACTCGGTACCCGCAGAACGAGCCTCCCGGTCGTCACGTTCTCCCCGTATTCCATGTGAGTCGTCTCGCGCGACGCGCTCACGTACCCGCCCCATCGGCGCGTCGCCGTGGTGAGGTTTTGCTTGGCTCTCTCGAAGTTCTCGATTTCGAGGCGCACGTGTCCGGTCTTGATGAGTGCGCGCTGTATTTGGAGTGCCTGTAAACGTCCTGTCTGTGCGCCGCCGCCGGTGGCCGCGCCGGCACTGCCGCCGCTCTCGGCCCCACTGCCGCCGGAACCCCCGAAACCGCCACCGGCGTTACCACCACCGCCGCCACCGCTACAACCAGCGAGAACGAGCACACAGACGAACGCGAGCACAGTCACGACACGAGTATGGGAGGGCATACCACCCGTGAATCGACAGTCGGTATATGTTTTGTGGGCGGTTTTCCCGTTTATCGCCGTCTCAGCCCGTCTGTCCGGGCGTCGTGCTTGTTTTTGGTTGTCGAACCAGCGCAGATGTGACCAGGACAGGGACCGTCCACAATGGCCGAATCGAGCATACGCGAACGCCACAGGCACTGACGGCGCGACATCTAACGACGGGGTACGTGCTGGTTGTATAGTCGAGACTCGTGCTGACCGTTGCATTGTGGTTGATGCGGATGGACAAGCCGAATTGGTCTCGAATCCATAGATGGCGCTGTGACTGATTTGTCGGGTACGTTCGCTGCCATGTATATCACTCAGCGGTACGTGATATAACGCTATAAACCGCAGCGTGACCGAATTAGTGTTCGTCTGTGTCCTCGTACACCCACGTTGTCGTGCTCTGCTCCCAGTCGACGAGTTCTTCCTCGTCGAAAAACAGGTCGATTTCGCGCTCGTTCGCGCCGGGGTCCTCGTGGTCGCTCCCGTGAATCAGGTTGTGTCCGAGGTCGTTGCCGAAATCACCCCGAATCGTTCCGGGCGCGGCCTCCTGAGCATCGGTTTCACCCATCAGTCTTCGGACCTGTCGGGTGGCGTCTGCGCCCTCCCAGACCATCGCAAAGACAGGACCTGAGGTGATGAACTCGACCAAACCTTCGAAGAAGACCTTATCTTCGTGTTCGGCGTAGTGTTCGTGGGCGAGTTCTTCGTCTATCTGCATTACTTTGCCGCCGACGAGTTTCAATCCCTTCCCTTCGAGTCGGGAGACGATTTCGCCAACCAACCCGCGTTGCACGGCATCGGGTTTTGCCATCACGAACGTCCGCTCGTCGTGATGGCTCATTCGTTCGTTTCCTCGCGGTCGTCGTCAACGATAACCTCGTTGGCTTCGTCTTCCGAGACAGTTTCGTCGTCGGTGTGTTCGACATCCTCTTCATCGAACTCGGCTTCGTCCTCGGTCTCGCGTGTCGTCTCCTCGACGTTCGCCTCGGCTTCCTCGGGGTCGGTTTCCTCGCCAGTTGCACCTTCGCCAGTGGGAGTCTCGTCTTCACCGACATCCGGGTCCGTACCGCCGGCACGGCGACCCGCGACCTCCTCGATTTCATCGGTTTCGACTTCTCTATCCCCAACTCGCTCGTCTTCGGTTGTTGCAGGCTCACCGGAACGCGACCCCGCATCGCCCGTGGTTGCAGCGACTGCTTCGGCCTCGCTTTCCGCTTCAACCGTGTCCACCTCGTCCATGACTGCTTCGGCTTCCGATTCGGTTTCCTCTTCGTCGGGTGCCTCCGCCGCGACCTGTTCGATTTCGTCCGGTGTCCCCGCACGGCTAGCCCCGATGCGCTGGCCTTCTTCGGTCCATTCGAGGTCGCGCGAGGCCCGACCGAGGTCTGCGTTCTTCTCGCACTTCGATGAGCAGTAATGAACGACGCGCCCATCGGTGTAGACGAACATCGTCCCGGTGCCGGGTTCGATGTCCGTTCCACAGTAGTCACACGAACGGGATTGGACCATCAGCGCCCTCCGATTGCGTCGGCCTCGCGGGCGGTCTCCCTGAGTTGGAGCACGTCGCCCTCTCGTACTGGGCCGAGGCAGTTGCGTGTGATGATGCGACCACGGTTCTCACCCTCCTGAATCCGACAGTTGACCTGCATCGCCTCGCCGTGCATCCCGGTCTTACCGACAACCTCGATGACTTCGGCGGGCGTGGAGTCTGATTCTCCTTCTGCACTCATCGTCCTATCGGAGGTCCTCGACAGTGCTCGTGATGTCTTCTACCTGTCCCTCGGCGTCGCCCGCGTCCACGATGGCCGCGGCGGCGCTCCCGACTTCGAGACCGGCGGCGTGGCCCACGTCGTCTTGGGTCTCCACAAAGACGAACGGAATCTCCTTTTCGTCTGCGAGTTCCGGGAGATGCATCACGATTTCTTCCGGACTCACGTCCTCTGCGATGTACACCAACGAGGCATTGCCGCGCTCGACGGCTTTCGTGGTTTCATTGGTTCCTTTCTTCACTGTGCCGGTGTCCCGAGCGACTTCGAGCGCCTCGATGGCGTCGTCTTGAAGGTCCGCCGGAACGTCGTAGGTAACGTAAACTGACATTTGTTGGTCCTTCCCGTGCGCAGGCTCTTCCTCCCCCGCCTTTGAGAGTCCTGTAGAGACTGGGAGCTTCACAACCCCGCACAGGTTGTAGAGTCAGGTAGCGTAGCCCAGCATAAAAGCGCTTTCAAACCACCGAGGGCGTGCGAGTAGAGCGCATACTCTATCACCACCCGAATAGTTTTATCCTAGTAACCAGAAGGTTATCGCATCATGGCTACGCGGACTCACGAACTATCCGATCATCTTCCTCGAAAGAATCCCGTTCGAGATGCCATATTGGCCGTGGTGTGGGTTTTCTTTTTTGCTCTGGGAGTTCACGAAGTCGTGGGTGACTCGATTCGATTTTCGGCATTTTTGCTCACACTTTTCGCCGGCATACTGCTCGGCGTCGGATTCACCCACTGGCTCCGACGAACCGAAAGCGGATTCCGAGCCAATGACTTGTATCGAAATGCACAGACCGGGCGAAAAATCGTCTTTGCAGTCGTCATCATCATCCCGATGGTCGCCGTGATGTACGCAGCAACACTCCTCGGAATATCACTAAATTTGGTCATTGTCGGTTTCCTCGGTGGCTTGTTCGGAAAACGACTCGTTGATTTCGTTTTGGTCTATTCGCTCTCGGAGTAGTCGCCTATCGTTTTGAGTTGGGTGTGGTTGCCTACTCGGCCGTCATCCGAACGGTGAGAACGGACGGTTTCGACCGGCGTACGACCTTCTCGGTCACGCTCCCGAGGAGGTGTCGGTCGAGACCACTTCGACCGTGAGTACCCATGATAACGAGGTCTGCGTTCCCCTCGGCGTAGTCGAGAATCACCTGATAGGGCGTTCCCTGTTGGACGGAGCGGACGACTGTTTCGACACCCGCCTGTTCCGCTCGCTCTGCGAGTTCGTTCACCATCTCCTCGGCCTCCGCTTCGGCCTCCTCGAACTGCGCGTCGCCGCCACGGATGTTCAGCGGGCCAGCCGTCTCGTCGACCACGAACAGCACATGGAGCACCGCATCGTTGTTGGCCGCAATCTCGAACGCTTCGTCCGCTGCGTTCGCCGCCGCCTCGCTTCCGTCGGTCGGCAGTAACACGTGGTCGTACATGGTCGGTGAATTCGGTCGCCGCGGGCAAAACAGTGCCGGCACGCCTAGCCGGTCAACAGCGTCGGCCCAAAGAGCATCACGACGAGCGCCGCGAGCATCGTCAGGCTCACAGCGGTCGTTATCGTGCCGGTGAGTGCCCCACGACTCCCCACCGGAAGCCGCGAGACGATTGCCTCGGTACTCGTCCGCAGGATGTGCCCGCCGTCGAGCGGAAAGGCAGGGATACAGTTGAAAATAGCGAGGTTGATGTTGACCCAGCCGGTCCAAAAGAGGACGTTCGCCAACACGAACACGCTACCCCCGAGAAACGAAAGTGGTCCCCCCGCAACGGTGTAGTAGTCGAGCGTTGGCCCGACGAATCCCGCGAAATTGTAGTTCGCTCCGGGAATGGCGACGCTCGCAAACGGGAGCGTGACCAGACTGAAAACCGAGACGAACAACGGTCCAAGCATCGACCCACCGCCCGACCCGCCCTCGCCGCCGAGTATTGCGAGGAAGGCTCCAGCAGGGTAGGTATCAATTCCCAAATCATCCACGACGAGACCACTGGTGCCGGGCTGAAGCCCACCCACGCCGAGCAGACCGCTTCCCGTTCGTGGGTTCTCGCCGAGCTGTACTCGATAGGTCGCGCGTTCGCCGTTGCTGTATACCTCGGTTTGTACCACGTCACCGGGTTGCGTTCTCGAAAGCACGTTGCGGAGTTCTGACGTATCGGTGATTCGCTCGCCGGCAAAGCGTGTCACGATTACAGACTTTCCACCCTGCCCGCTCGCGTTCGCCAGCGGCCCATCGGGGATGATTTTGCTCGCATACGCCCCCATCGGCGCAGTCGTTTCAGTGCCGTCCGCTGTCTGTAACGTGGCAACAGTCGTGTTTTCGAGGACTTTCGAAAAGGCGTGCTCGGTCCGTACGTGTGTGCCGTTGACCGCCGTGATGGTCGTATTTATATCGAGACCCGTGGGACCGCCGCGGGTCGCACTGGTGACAACGAGTGACCGCCGAACCGTGGTCGTCGTCCCATCGGAAAGCGTGACCTCGGCTGTGCGGTCGGTGCTGGCGAGTGCGTGTTCGAGTTGACTTTCGTTCGTGACGTTGTGGCCGGCGACCGCCGTAATGACATCACCTTGTCCGATACCGGCTTCGTCAGCCGGCGTTCCGGGGAGCGCGCCACCGACTGGAACGCCCGGCGCAACGGCAATCGACCCCACCACGGGACCGAACAGCAGCGCGAAAGCGATGGCTGTGATAGCGAAGTTGTTGGTGACGCCAGCGGCGAACATCCGTGTCTGTGCGCCGCGCGCCGCGTTTCGCTGTTGTTCTTCATCTGGCTCGACGAACGCCCCCATCGGAATCAGGGTTACGAGTGCAAGCCCCATCGAGGAGATGTCGATGCCCTCGACCCGACAGAGGAGTCCGTGACCGCCCTCGTGAATGACCAATCCGACGAGTAGTCCGAAAACGATTTCCGGTGCAACTGACAGCGGGAGAAACGGGTTCACGCCGGGAATGACAAGAAAGCTCCGGGGCTGACTGATACTTGTCGATTCTGGTCGATTGAAAATCAGGACGGCACTGAGAATCACGAGCAGAAACGACCCAATCATCACAACAAGCGTGATTCCGACTCCGACATTGGCCCACGCCCGCCAGAAGCGTTTCGGGGCCGCAAGCCGGTCCAAAACCGCCTTGCCGCGTTCTGTGTGAAGCGTCGTAATCGGTCCAGAAACCCGTACCGAATCGGGAAGCATACCCCGCGCAGAAAGCGCCATCGCAACGAGAGAATAGAGGACCACCCCCGAAAGCACCCATACCAGTGCGCTAACCATTGGTCGTCTTCAGCGTTCGCCAGTCATGAGGGTTTGGTTCCACATCGGCAAACACGTCTATCAAACGGGGATTACCCCTCGCGTCGCAGCCGTCGGACGACGAACTCACGGTCTAAATCCGAAAGAAACGGCCCGAGTTTGGGGCCTTGTTCGGTTCCCAAAAACAGTCGATAGCCCGCCGTGAACAGCTCTCCGGGGTTTATGTCGTGCCGGCGCGCGCTCTCGAAAATCTCACCTTGGACCGCCTCGCCAGCGTGGCCCGCCTCGATAAAATCAGCGAGGTCTGAGAGGGCAGCCTCGGTATCGCAGTCAAATTCAATAGGTGGAAGGTCGGTTTCGAGGCGGTAGTTGTAGGCGTTGTCCGTGCGCTCGGCCCACGTCCGGGCGTACTCAACGCGCGCAAGAGTGTTCTCGACTGCCCAGCCCGGGGCGTCTTCCGGAATGTGGCCTTCACGCCGGGCCATCTCCTCGCGGAGTTCGCTGTCATCAGTCATCCCGAGCACAGCGGCAAAGGTGTAGGGAAGGCGAATACATTCGTCTCGAATCTCCTCGACGACGAACGGATAGATTCGCTCAGCGCGGACATCGTCCGTTTCCTCGAAATACGCCCGCTCGAAGTGGTCGAACTCATCGACTAACTGGTCCAATCGGGAGACATCGAAATCGCGCGCTTTCGTCGGATTTTTCGTGAAGTAGTAGTGGAGAACTTCGGGTTCGAGGAGTTCCAGCACTTCGGAAACGGTGATGATGTGCCCCGACGATGAGGAAAGGGCTTCGCCGTTGTAGGTGAACCACTCATACACCATCGGCGTCGGCGGTTCGAAATCAAGCACCTCACGGGCAATGGCTTCGCCGCTTGGCCACGAGCCTTCTGCGTGGTCCTTGCCGAACGGCTCGAAATCAACCCTTAGTATTTTCCACTGGGCGGGCCATTCGAAGCGCCACGGGAGCTTTCCCTCGCGGATGGTTGCCGTCCCTTCATAGCCACAGCCCTCGATGACCTGATTGCCGGCCTCGAAGTCAGTACAGACGTACTCGACAGTTCCAGCCTCGGTATCCACGGCTGTGACGGTCTCGGTGATTTTCCCGCAGTTCTCACAGATGGGATTGAACGGGACGTACTTGTCGGTGTCGCGTACCGAGGCTTGATACTCGGAGAGAACCTCGTGGGCGCGCTCTCGTTTTCGGAGTAGTTCGGCGATGACCGCATCGAATTTTCCTTCCTTGTACAGCGCGGTGGTTGAGCGGATTTCGACAGGAATATCGAGGGAGTCAGTCATCGATTCCAGCAGGTAAGTCTGGTGGTTACCGAAGGAGTCACAACACTCGAAGGGGTCCGGGACATCCGTGAGTGGATGGCCGAGGTTGCGCCCCAGAACGCCGGGATTCGGTACGTCACCCAGCCCCATCACGTTCCAATCGAGGTCTGCAAGCGTTCTCGGAATCTTTCTGAGCGGGTCGCGGTCGTCACTCGTGAACACCTGTCGAACCTCGTGTCCGCGCTCACGGGTCACTCCGTTCCCCGTTCGCTCGTTCGGCGGCCCTCCCTCCGGTCGCGCCGCCCGCCGTCTGCTCACGGGTGCTTCGCGCCCGTTCGCACGGCCTGCGGGACCTTCGGTCCCGCACTGCTCACGCAGGACTTCGGCGACGAAATAGCCGCGCATAATCTCGTTCGCGTGGCCGAGATGCGGCACGCCAGACGGCGAGACGCCACCCTTGATGACGACTGGCCCATCCGTCCCAATTCGGTCGAGACGTGCCTCGATTCGGTCTGCAACCTCGTCGGCCCAGAACACGTGGTGTGTTTCGCTCTCGCCGTCAAGTGTCGAGGGATTTTCAGTCATTCATCGCCCAGTATGTCGGTTCGTCGCTCTCTGCGGGAACGATATCGGTCCCCTCGTGGTCGCCAGTATTGACGACCCGTGCAATCCGTTCGGGTTCGGTTCCATCGAGGACCACCGTCCGAACGCCGGAGCGTTCGATGATTTTCGCCGCGAGCAGGTCAACAGGAGCAGAAGAGCCA
>DASSKS010000259.1:0-4126 GCA_035690245.1 Halococcus sp.
CATCGGCTCGACTCTCGAAGGCGACATCGAGCGACTGACCCTCACAGATTTGCGTACAGGTCCGGGCGAGATTCGAGAGCGCTCTGACTGTGCGCTCCGGCGGCGCTCCGGCATCGAGCAGGAACTCGAAGGCCTTCGCATACAGGGTATCACCGGCGAGGATGGCGGTTTCGGTGTCGTAGGCCCGGTGGACGGACGGAACACCCCGCCGAAGGTCGTCTTCGTCCATGATGTCGTCGTGAATCAGCGTAAAGGACTGGATGGTCTCGATGCTCACCGCTGCGGCCATGACATCGATGGCGTCCGCCCCGTCGAGCGGGGAAAACGTCCGGTAGTCCTCGCTCAAGGGTTCTGTATCGGTGAGTGCTTCGGCGACGAGCAGGGCCATCGCGGGCCGGAGGCGCTTGCCGCCAGCGTCCACGAGATGGCGCGAGGCGCGATAGAGCCGTTCGGGTTCCTGCACTGGCAGGCACTCTGTGAGCGCGTCATTGACCAGTTCCCGCCGGGTTTCAATGGCTCGCACGACCGCCTCCGCCGATGCGCTCATTCGACTAGTGTGATGATGTTGCCGTTGCGCGTTGCATGGACGTCTCGGCCCATCCGGTAGCCCTGACTCTCCGCGAGGTCGATGTATCGCGCGAGGTGCTCCATGTCGTTGTGCGCCGGAATGACATGGTGAGGCTGGATGGTATTGAGCATCTCGTAATGACCCTCTTGTGACATATGGCCCGAAACGTGAACGTCGTCGTAGATACGCGCGCCCTGCATCTTCAACAGTTGTTCTGACTGGTAGCGCTGGCCTTCGTTCGTGGGTTCGGGGATGATGCGCGCCGAGAAAATCACCTTATCCCCTTCGTCGAGTTGGTAGGGCGTCTCACCCCGGCCCATCCGGGTGAGCATTGCGCGCGGTTCGCCCTGATGGCCGGTGACAATAGGTAAGAAATTCTCCTTGCCCTCGTTCATGATGCGCTTGAAGGTGCGGTCAACCGACTGGCGATGGCCGAACATTCCCAAATCGTCGGGGAAATCCACGAAGTCGAGTCGTTCTGCGGTTCCCGAGTATTTCTCCATCGACCGACCCAACAGAACGGGTTGACGACCGATCTCCTTTGCGAACTCCACGATACTCGTGACACGCGCAATTTGACTGGAGAAGGTGGTGGCGACGATACCCCCATCGTAATCCTCCATGCTGTACAACACGTCTCTAACGTGCTCGCGCGCGAGCCTCTCGCTCGGGGTTCTGCCCTTGCGCCCGGCGTTCGTACAGTCCTCGATGTAACAGAGCACGCCCTCGCCTTCGTGCCCGATTTCACGGAAGCGGTCCATGTCGAACGGGTCGCCGATGACTGGGGTGTGGTCGATGCGTTTGTCGAGTCCGTAGATTATCGCGCCCTCCGGTGTGTGGAGGACGGGATTGATGGCATCGATAATCGAGTGGGTGACGTTAACGAATTCGAGTTCGAGTCCGTTCCCAATCGGCATCGACCCTCCAGAATCCATCTTCACGAGGTCGTTGCCCACCCCGAACTTCTCCTCGCCCTCGATTTGCTGGGCAATGAGTTCGATGGTGAAGGGCGTCGCCACCACGGGTGCGTCGTAGCGGTGGGCGAGTTTCGAGATGGCTCCGATGTGGTCCAAGTGACCGTGAGTCGGCACGATAGCCTGCACCTCGCCATCCAAATCGGACATCACCCGGTCGTCGGGGATGGCTCCCATGTCGATGAGGTCAAGACTGTGCATCCGTTCGGTTTCGACGTTGTCGTGGATGAGGACCTGTGAGAGATTCAATCCCATGTCGAACACCACGATGTCGTCGCCCGCCCGCACTGCCGTCATCTGGCGGCCGACTTCCTCGTAGCCGCCGATTGTTGCGATTTCGATTTCCATAGTTGTTGCTCCCGAGCCGCCCGCGAACTGGCGTCAGGACTGGCTGGCGAGGTCTCACGACCCGCCCGGCCGCCCCGAACCGAATCCGGGGCGGTCTCTCGGATACGTGAGACTACGAGTCCGGGATGGTATAAACTGCGTGACTTACGCCCAAGCGCTCGTACCGGGGTCGTCCATATCGGCTGACCGCCGGGGTCAGAACGTCTCCATCGGTGATTTTCCGTCCCATCAGGGCCGCATGATGCCGAGACCAGGCATATCGGCGACCGTCTCGCTGAACGTCTCGATCCACGAAACCGCTTCCGAAAGCGGTCCCGGAAGACAGACGAGAAGTGGGACACCACGTTCTTCGGGGCTGTCGGCATCGGTGGTGTAGCCGTAGAGGTAGCCGTACTCGGGGTCGATACCATCGGTTCCGGGTTCGACGAGGACGACATCGTATTCGAATGCGAACTCGCCGAACGCTCCTGCATCCCCGACGCGGAGGTGGTCGTCCTCGGTCACACCCTCCTCGGTTTCCTCGCGCGCGGGTGACCCCACAGTCCGAATGAACGCGCTCGCAACCGTCGAGAGTTCGTCGGGCGAGAGCGGGTCGTTTTTCTCTTTCCACTCCTCGACCGCCGTGTTCGGGTCGATGCTCCAGAGGTCGGTCGCCGGCGGAATCGCGTCGGTCTCGTAGGGGCTCGGTGACTCACTCATTCGAGCCAGTGCTATGGCGGATGGCTACTTATACTGCCGGTCAGCAACTGGTGAGACTCGCTCTCGAAATCGGCAAAATCGAAACCGCTCAAATTGACGTATCTACCCGGTTCGCGTTCCCGGCGAAGCGCCATCGAGACGAAAATCGGTGTTCGCATTCGGTGGTCTTCGAAGCCACTAGACGGAGAGACGATATCGGCGAGTGAATCGATACACCACCTCAAAAAGCAGCCACGGAAATGCGATGCAGAGCGCACAGACCACCGCGGCGAAGCCCCAACTCGACAGCCATACCGGACGGATGAACGGCACGACGTGCGCATAGCGCTCGGCGGCGAACCCGACCGAATTCTGGAGTGGTGTTCCCGCAGTCATCGCCGCGACCCACGACGAAAATCCGGTGTCGTCGGCGGGACCGCCCTCGCCACCCCCCGAAAGCGTATAGATCCCCGAAACGTTCATCTCGGCGATGGTCGGGCCGTGCGACCCACCACTCGAAACCGTCTGGCCACCCACAGCCGAGGCGTTTGCGCCAGTGAGTCGTTCTGCGTCGTAGGGTGCCCACGGCGCGTAATACTCCCAGACCACCTCGCCAGTTGGCGTTACTTCTATCACTCGGTGGTTCAGTGTGTCCGTGATGAGGGTGTTCCCGTTCTGTAGGCGGTCTGCGTCCCGCGGCCAGTCGAGTCCGCCCGAGAGTGTCCACGTGCGCTCCCATTCCGAACCGTTCAATCGATATTCGGCAATCCGGTCGTTTTCGGAATCGGCGACCAAAATCGTGGGCGTCCCGTTGTCGCCTACTAAGTAATCCGGGTTATGCTGTTCGAACAGCACGTCGTGATTTCCGTCCCGTCCGAGACGCATCGTGATGTTTCCCGTCGAGCGGTTGACGACGATGACTTGGTCGAAGTTCCGTGGCGAAACCATGAATTTACCGGCTCCGATTTTATCGATATCGTTGACGTGCGTCCAGTCGGCAGAATAGCCGCCGTCGGTCGAGTTCGGGTAGTGGTTTTTGAATGTCCACTGCCAGACGATTTCTTCAGCGCTTCGGTCGTAGATGAAGATACGGTCGTTGCTCACCCCGGTCGTCTCGTTGTACTCGCGCATATTCGCCACGAGCAGTTGGTCGCCGTTGATGAGGTCCACATCGTGAGTGTCCTTCGCGTCGAGTCGCTCGGTCCAGACTCGGGTTTCGCTCTGCGGGTCGAGTTCGAACACCACTGTGTCGTCGGGTACTGTCGAAGTCACGAGCAGATTGCCGTTCGAGAGCGGGTCCACGTCGTAGAACCAGCGCGCGTGTTCTGAACCATCATAGACCCACTCGGTGTGTCCGCGCGGACCGGCAAAAACGAGCCGCGCAGGCTTCTTTTCGTTCCAGATTCCGCGAAAGTGAAATCCCTGTACGCTTATCACCGTCGAACCGTTTGCAGCGCGTTCGACCGTGCCGGGACCGAGCGTTGCAGGGTCGTCGGTGACCGCAGAGACGGTCGCAGCCAAAAGGAGTGCGCCCACGACGAGCGCGAGAATCCCTCGA
>DASSKS010000260.1:0-3424 GCA_035690245.1 Halococcus sp.
CATCACCGTCCCCGTGGCCGCCGAGGGCTGGTCGGCCATTCCCACGGGTAGGCAATGAAGCACGCTCCAGCCGTACATCATCCAATCGAGGTCGCCCGTCTCGGCGAAGGAGTCGCCGACGCGCTCGTCCATCACGACCACTATGCCGTCATCGCCCGCAAGCCGGCGCATCGCCTCCAGTACGCCCACGGGGTCTGAGAGGTCGTGGACGCACTCGAACGCCGTCACGAGGTCGTACTCGCCCTCGATGACCGGGTCGCCCGCGTCGCGGTGATGGATTGTCACTCGGTCTTCGAGACCTGCCTCGGCGACGTGTTCGTTCGCGGCGGCGACCGAGGCTTCGTCGAGGTCGTAGCCATCGACGCGGACTCCGGGATAGCGCTTGGCAATGGCGATGGCCGAGTAGCCGTATCCACAGCCGATGTCGGCGACGCGCGCGCTCTCGTGCTGGAGTCGTTCGTGAACATCGGGAACCGCGGGCAGCCACTCCTCACCGAGTAGCTGTGAGAATACTGAACGATTCATCCGTCCCTGTCCTTCGTGGAGGTCGTGGCCGAACGCGGCGAACGGAACGCCCTTGCCGGTGGAAAACGCCTCGACCACTCGGTCGATGGGTGAGGCCGCGCCGACGAACAACTGTGCCAGCGGCGCGAGGAAATTTAGACTACTCTCCTCGGTCAACGGTTCGACGTACTCGGATGGAAGCGAATAGCGTCGCTCGCTCGCGTTGGCACGCTCGTTTTCGACGGCGAGAATTCCCGCAACCGTCTGCTGTTCGAGCCATTCGCGGACGTACCGTTCGTGTGTCTCCGTGTGCGTTGCGAGGTCGCGGGGCGTCAGTGCCCCCTCGTCTGCGAGCGTCTCGTAGAAGCCGAGTTGGTCGCCGATGTGGATGGTGTAGACCTCGAACGCGCCCGCGAGCGAGTCGAGCAGGTGGTCGATGAACGCTTCGGTCTGTCGGGCCGTGTCTAATTGGGACATGGATGGGTGTAGGACCCACGGGAATTTATAATTAATTTATGAAAAGTACACCTGACTGTGGGATGGGTTCGTGTCGTAGTCGAGTCGCCTCACAGCGTGAGAGTCCGTCTCGGGTCGTGAGACGCTGGCCGATACGACCGTGTGAACACGTATCTGATATCAATAAATCACGGTTATTGCCGCGCGGCGCGTCTCAACCACTAGAGACCATGGCGAACGACATCATCGAGGAGTTGAAACGTGCTTCGACGTTCAGCGAGATGTGGGTCGGCGAGGACGAACTCGTCCAGCGGATGAGCGCGGACGAGCGACTGGCGACCGACCGGCTCATCGAGTTCATCAGATACCGACCGGTGCTCGAAGCCCTCTTTCCGAACCCGCTCGACCGAGGGGATTTAGAGCGGCAACTGAACATCTCGCGGGCGACCAGCCACCGCTTTACGAAACGGCTCATCGAGTTGGACCTCATCGAGAAAATCGATGGCACATTCAGCCTCACGGGATACGGTGAGGCGGTCAGCGACGAGACGCTTCGCTACGAGACGAACGTTCGGGCGGCGCGGCGACTCGCGCCACTGCTCGATGTGATCTGTGAGTTTCATCGGGAGTTCGTGGTCGGGTCCGTTGCCGACGCGACGGTCACGACCGCCGACCCCGAAGACCCCTACCGCCCGGTGAACCGATTCGTCGCGCTCGCCCGCGAGAGCGACACGTTCAGGGGGTTCAACACGACACAGATGGTGCCGCTCTCGATGGAGGGGTTCCATCGAGAACTCTTCGAGAAGACCGACACGGAGGTCATCTACCTCCCGGACGCCGCTCGGACGCTGCTCGAAACCTACCCCGAGCGCGCGGCCGAAGCGATAGCGCGGGGCCACCTCGCGCTCCGTTCGCGCGACGCGCTCCCCTACGGACTCGCCATCTTCGATGAACAAGTGGGAATCGGCGGCTACGACGAGGAAACGGGAACCCTGCGGGTGTTCGTGGACACCGACGCGGCCATCACACGTGAATGGGCCGAGGGCGTCTACGAGTTGTATAGGCGGGATTCCGAACCGCTCGACGGTCGTCTCGTTCGACGCGAGTGATGGGAGGGTCGTGGCGCAATTGTAGAACCGTTTTCGAAAACAGGGAATCACTCGGATACCCGAACCGACTCCCATCGGATACCCAGTTCTCCGGGTTTCGTTCGGCTCAATCGCGCCGGGTCGTCCACGCTCCGGTGAGCGCCCAGCCACTCGCCACGATCGCATCGAGCGCCGCTAGCCGGCGGTAGTTTGGACTGAGAGCGGCAATTGCGACCATGCTGAGCGCGTGGGAGATATCGACCAGCACCCCGACCAGTAGCCAGCCGCGACTCTCGGAGCGCCCGATGGTGAACGCCTGCAACAGATGGCGCACCCCGAGTATTCGGCCGACTGTGGCCGTCCTTTTCGATGGGTCGTCGGCAACGGTTCGTATCACCGCTTCGGGCGCAACCAGCAAAAGCGCGCCGTAGAGTGCCCGCACGACGGCGGCGGGTCTCATTCGTCGTCCATCCAGTCTTCCAGTCCGAACCACGCGAGTACCACACAGAGGAGCGCAAGAGCCACCCCGAGATGCCGGCGGTGTTTCGACAGCCAGAGCTGTTGGCTGCTGCGGACGGCTTGCCTATCGAACGCACCGTGTGCGCCGGGGTCGCCGGAGACCGGTTCGAACAGGTTGTCCGGGCGGTCAGGGTCGTAATCGAGGTCCGAAAACTGGCCGCTGTAGCCCGTGCGCGCGAGATACCGGTCGGCGAGCCACGGCGCAATCTTGTTCCCCCAAATCGTCTTCAGGGTTGCGCGGCCGACGTACAACTCCCGGCGGTCGTGATGGGCCGCCCAGTGAATCCCATCGGCTGCGACTTCAGGCTGGTATATCGGCGGCACGGGCTGTGGATATTCATCGAGATGTCCTCGGCAGTGGTCGAACTGCGGGGTGTTCACGCCGGGGAGTTGGACCATCGTGATATCGACGTTCGAGTCGTTGTGGAGTAATTCAGTACGAAGCGAGTCGGTCATTCCACGAATAGCGAACTTCGCACCACTATAAGCCGACTGAAGTGGGATTCCTCGATACGAGATAGCCGAGCCGACTTGGACGAGTTTGCCATCGTCGCGGGGCACCATCCGCGAGAGCGCGGCGCGTGAGCCGTTGACGGCCCCCAAGTACGTGACCTCGGTGACTCGTTCGTACTCGTCGGGTTCGATGTCGAGGAACTCCGCGAACACGGTCGTCATGGCGTCGTTTATCCAGATGTCGATGGGTCCGAACTCGTCTTCTACCTGCGCTGCTGCGTCCTCTACTTGTTCGTAGTCTGCAACATCCGTCTGGATGGTGAGCGCTTCGCCGCCTGCTTCCTCGATGTCTTCTTTCGCTCCTTCGAGACCGTCCTCGCCGCGCGCGAGCAGACCCACGCGCG
>DASSKS010000261.1:0-3057 GCA_035690245.1 Halococcus sp.
CTCGTTCGCAGCGGAAAAGTGAACTACCTCGGCGCGAGCACGATGGTCGCGTGGAAACTCACGAAGGCGCTCTGGAAATCAGATGTCGAAGGCTTAGAGCGCTTCGAGGTCACCCAGCCGCTCTTTCACGCCGCCTACTACGAGGATGTCGCCGACTACTTGGAGGTCTGTGCCGACCAGAATCTGGCGGTGTGCCCGTACTCGCCGCTCGCGGGTGGGTTCCTGACTGGGAAATACGAACGCACTGATGAGGGTGAGGTCGAATCACCCGACGGCTCTCGGGGGACGTTCGATGAATTTTTCGACGACTACTACGTCTCTGAGCGCGGCTGGGACGTACTCGATACCGTGCGTGAAATCGGAGACGAACTCGATGCAAGCCCCGCACAGGTCGCGCTTCGGTGGCTCATCGAACAGGAGGATTTCACGTGTGTGCCCATTGTCGGCGCGCGGACGACAGACCAGTTGGACGAAAACGTCGGCGCGGTCGAGATTTCGCTTTCCGACGAGCAGCGCCAACGCATCGAGAACGCACGCGCGGGCGAGAGCGGTTCGTAGAAACGAATTGAAGATTTCATGATTCGGGTCGAAACAAACGGCGAACCGTGAATGCCGATACAAATGAGAAACCGCCACCGCTTCACAGACCGCCGCTGTCGGGTCATCGCTATGCGAATGGATTAAACAGCTGAACGATTCATAGAAGGTATGGCGACCATCGTCAAGGGGTCTCTCCCGGCGGACGAATTCGCGCTGCGTGAGTCTCTCTCGACGCTTTCGGGTGTGGAGTTCGAGGTCGAACAGATAGTCGAAAGCGGCGAGGATGCGGTCATGCCGCTTTTGTGGGTGCGCAACGCCGACTCCGAGGAGGTCACCGAAGCGTTCGAAAACGACCCGAGCGTCAGAGACCCATCGCTGCTCATGAATATCGAGGGCGAGCAACTCTATCGAATGGAATGGGTCGGACAGGTCGATATCGTACTCCAGATGCTCACGAACTCACAGGCGACGGTGACGGACGCCTACGGGGCGGGCGAGACGTGGTATCTGCGGGTGTTGTATCCAGACCGCGAGTCGCTCTCTGGGACCATCGAGTACTGTACGGACAACGGGCTGGCGTTCGATGTCGAGATGATACGCGAACTCGAAGGCGAGCCAGCCGGTCGATACGGACTCTCTGAGGGCCAGTACGAAGCGCTCACCGAAGCCGCCACACGGGGGTTCTATGAAGTTCCACGCGGCATCGAACTCAAGCAACTCGCAGACGAACTCGATACCTCCCATCAGGCGCTCTCAGAGTTGCTGCGCCGCGGAACGCAAGCGTTGATCGAAGATACGCTGTTGGTCGGGCCACAATCCGAAGAATAGACCTAGTTTGTTCGTGGAAGTCTGAGTGTTTTGCCGTCGGATTCAGTTGTCGATGTCGATATCAGCGCCGTCAGCATCCGCATCGGCCCCGTCCGCGTCGGCGTCTCTCCCGTCTGCGTCAGCATCCCTTCCATCGAAATCTGTATCTGCTCCGTCGGAGTCGCTGTCTCGACCATCGAAATCTGTATCGTTATCGTGGGTATCCAGTTGCTGAACAGGGGATTTTTCTTCCTCATCCCGAGTGAGATAGAGATACATCGGTGGGAGGAAATACGTCGCAACCGCCGGTAGTGCGAACCACGGGTCGAAATACATCAATACCCCGAACATGGCCGCCACAGCCGTGGTTGCCCGATAGACGCCGACGTGTGTTTCCGCATACACCCAAAAGAACGACCAGAAGCCACGGACCTGCTCGCTCATGGATGAGAAAGTTGTGGACGACATGGTGTATCACCGATAGGAGGGAGTCGGAGTATTCGAATCCATCGTCAGTCACCGTTCCATTCGCCGTAGTCGGTCTCGTCGAACTCCTCTTTGGCCTGTCGTTTCTGCGGCCAGAACGTGACCGCAAGCACCCCGAGATAGAACACCGAGACGGCACCCATAATTACGAACCCCGGAACCGAGCCGAGTGTTGCCCCCTCGATTATCGGACCCTTCGTGAGTGCCGTGATGCGAAAAATCCAGCCGGCGAGCAATACTCCAAGCATCGGGAGATAGACACGCTGTAACCGACGCTGGAGCGCCTCACGATAGCGGATTTTTAGTTTCGGGTTTCGGTAGTCCTCGCTGAGTTCCGCGCGCCAGTCGCGGTGTTCGACGCCCTGTGAGGGGTCAAGCGCGTTTGCGAGCAGGTTCTCTTGAATCATACGCACCCGCGAGCGGTAGATGTCGTAGTGTTGATAACGGCGAGATTCGATGCCGAGAAACATGGCGGTGACGACGATTCCGGCGAGCAAGACAGCATGAGAAGCGCCACCTGAAAACGCATACACGAGCACCGCCGCAATCACCGTCACCGCCCACTTGGTGGTCTCGTCGAGGCGCTGTCGCCACGTCGTCACGCGGTCCATCTCCCCCCGATACATATGTGCCGCGACCGACCCGAGACCTGTACTCTGGTCGACCATCTCGCGGCCGATTTCGCGTTCGTCCTTCGCCTCCGGGTCGAAATCGGTCGTATCGGATGTGCTCATGCGATACCGTTGGTGGTATACTGGCTTGAACTAGCCCCCAGCAGGTGCCACGCTTCTGTGGACGGTCTTTGAATCCTAGCCGTGTCGTTTAGTACCACTCACCGACAACCCCCGAGAAACCAGTTATGGGTGACTACCGCGACATTCGCTCGATTGCCGTCCACACAGCGGACGTGATAGCGGCGGTCGAAGCCAATCGAACAGGTGATTCCAGAACGGTGCTCCGGGCGACGCCGCCGTTCAGCGGGCGGATGCGCGCGCGACTCCACGTCGAACACGCGAGCGAGTACGAAAACACCCGGCCCGAACCGATTCATATCGACCCGGAGCGACTCGTCGCGGGCACCCACTCACATCCGACACCGGACGAAACCGAAGAACGACTCAGAGCGGACCCAGAAATAGAGTATTCCATCGAAACCCACCACGAACGCCACACGGAGGCCGTAGCGAGGTGGCGCGAAGAACTCACCGAGTCGATTGTCGAATC
>DASSKS010000262.1:0-3315 GCA_035690245.1 Halococcus sp.
GTCGATGGGCACTGGGAACTTCGCGCGCGGTGTGGCGACCCGGTCTCGAAAATCCGGGAGGGCGATGTCGTGCTCGCAAGCGACGGCCATCCAGTCAGAGGAAACACAGAGATGGCGCGCGTTCTCGAACTCGGCGAGGAAGTAGTCGTCAGCACGGACGAACCAGTCGAACTCCACAGACTCGACGTGTATCCCTCGGAGATAGGCTGTGATAGAATGCTCACGGCGCTGCACGACGCGCTGCTCACCGGAAGCGAGCAAAAAAAAGACGTGCTGTTCGGGCGGCGCGACCCCGAATTCCGGGAAGTCAATGAGAAGTTCATCGTGAACAACACGGCTCAGAATCGGGCCGTGCGTCTCGCGGTTGGGGCTGAAGACTGCGCGCTGATTCACGGGCCGCCCGGCACAGGAAAGACATACACAATCGCTCGTATTGTACGAGCACTTACAGAACGCGGCGAGCGCGTTCTCCTCTCTGCGTTTACGAATCGGGCGGTCGATAACGCGCTCTCCGCACTCACAGAACAGGGTTTCTGTGACTTCGTTCGTGTCGGCACCGAGCACGGCGTGCGCGAAGATATGCAGGAGTATCGACTGAAAACAAGCGGCAATCCAGAAAAACGGGCCGCCGAACTCCAAGAGGCTCCAGTAGTGGCGGCGACGACGGCGAGTTGTGGTTCCCGAGTCATGCGCGAACAGTCGTTCGACGTGGCGCTCGTAGACGAGGCCGGCCAACTCACCGAACCGGCGACGCTCGCGGCGCTCTCGCTCGCAGAGCGGTTCGTCCTCGTCGGTGACCATCAACAACTCCCCCCGGTGGTTCAGGCTACAGACGCCGCTAACGGCGCAACTGACGAGTTCGCGGACACGACGAACGCAGTCACGGCGCGCTCGGATGGAGGAATACGGAAAAAAGCGGACCTCTCGCGCTCGCTGTTCGAACGGTTGGTCGAGACACACCCGGATGCATCAGTATTACTCGACAAACAATATCGCATGGCCCAGCGTGTTCAGGCCTTTTCATCGAGTGAGTTCTACGAGGGAGCACTCAGGCCAGCCACCCCGGAAGTCGCCTCCCAGCAACTCTCTGACCTCCCGGCTGTCGATGCTGATGCGCTCCCCGAACACCTCAAAGAGCGCGTCGCGTTCATCGACCCTGATGGCGAAGCCCACGGAAACACGAATCCAGCCGAAGTCGAAGCCGTTGCCGAGGTAATCGAGGAGTTCGTCGCGGCGGGCGTCGCACGCGAGGACATCGGGGTCATCGCGCCGTTTCGTGCCCAAGCAGCCGCGATTCGTCGGGCGGTTTCCGGCGTGACTGTGGATACCGTTGACCGATTTCAGGGGTCTGCAAAGGAGGTCATCATCGTCTCGTTCGTCGCTACTGGGAATCTGGCCTCACCGATCTTCGAGGATTACCGGAGAGTGAACGTCGCGCTCACGAGAGCCAAAAAAGCACTCGTGCTCGTCGGGGACAGGGAGACCCTCGCATCCGATGACCGCTACGCGCGGATGGTCGAATGGGCAGCGTAGGGCTATGATTCTCCAATAGACACGGCGTTAGCGGCGTTCGATGACCGTTCCGTCGGTGCCAACCGCGACAGCCGGAGTTACCTGTTCGTCGCTGCCGATGACAATCCCTTGGAGGTCGGCATCGACCGGCGTTTCGACCGATTCCCAACTCTCCTCCGTGAGTTCATAGACTGCCCCGCCGTCGCCCGCCGCGAGACCCATTTCCTCTGTGAGGTCGATGGCCGAAAGCGCGCTGCCGGCGTGAAGTCGCGTCCAGACAGACCCGTCATAGCGGAAGACAGACCCATCGCCACCCGCAACGACGACCATCTCCCGAGCAGCGGCGACATCGGTGAAATCGGTGTTCGCGTCCTCGATGCCGATTTCTCCCCAGTTCTCGCCGCCATCGGTCGTCTCGTAGACGCCTTGGTTGGTATCACAGATGTAGCCGGTTTCGTCGTCGGCGAACACAACGGTCGTCATACTCGAACCGCTGCCCGGTTTCTCGATGTCATCCCATTCGACGGTTCCACCGTACTCACCCCGGAGGAGTTCACCGGAGCCATTGACGAGATAAATCCGCTCTGCGCCGGCTTCTCCCGTGATGGCGACATCCTCCCATGTGCTCGTCTGGTCTTCGGGTGCGGAGTGGTCGGTGAGTCGCTCGCCATCGTACCGTCCGAGAACGCCGCTATCGCCAGCGAACCAGATAGCACTATCGTCCTCGGTTGCGTCCACGCCCCGGAGTGTGTTCGATTCCGCCGTGGGACCGTGTCCGAGAACGGTCTCCCACTCACTTGCATTGCGGGTGAGAACAACACCAGCTTCGCCAACCGCGTAGGCGTTTTCTCGTGTGGAAACGATGTCGAGAAGCGAGTCTTCGGTTGGCGTATCGGTCTCGACCCATCCTCGTTCGGGGTCGGAATCGGTGGTCTGTTGGCCGCCAGAGTCAGACACCTCGGCCGTAGAGTCCCCATTCACGGTATCGAAATCGGTCGTGGAAGTGCCGTCACCTGTCGAATTGAAATCGTCGTGGCGGTCGATTTCGATGGTATCGCTGTCGTATTCTTGGTCACGTTCGTCGGTATCGGCGGCTCTCTCCTCATCCCCGACCACCGAAGGCACGCGGTCGCCCTCCCCGGAGAGATACAAAAAGACAGGAGGGAGGACATAGATGGCGATTGCCGGAACGACGAACCACGGGTTGACAGTCGAGGCGAGCAGGCCAAACGCGGTGAGTGCTGCTGCACTGGCTGCGTGGATTCCTGATTGGGCGTACTCCCGGTAGTACGCGAAGAAACCGCTGTCCGTTGACGAGGCCGCCATTATTGGATGGTGGGCCACTGACACGCATCAGCCTTCGGCTTGAAAACGCCGCCGGCGAACGCTTTTGACTCCTGCGGTCGGGGGTTCAGTATGCGCGTTACCTTCCTTGGTACCGGGGCTGCGATGCCGAGCGGTCGGCGTACACAGACCGGACTCCTCCTCAATAGCGATGACGACCGTCTCCTCGTCGACTGCGGCAGCGGCGTCCTCAACGCTTTGGCCCGCACCGAAACGGGCTATGAGGGGGTTTCCACGGTTCTCTTGACCCACCATCACCTCGACCACGTCGCCGATTTGCTTCCCGTGCTGAAAGCCCGGTGGCTCGCCGGTGAGGACCATCTCGAAATCGTCGGCCCGCAGGGAACCAAGGAGCTGCTCGACGGTCTCTTGGACGTTCACGAGTATATGCAGGGCCGACTCGACCTCCGGGTCCGCGAAATCACCGACGAGTCGTTCTCGCTCGCGGGCTTCGACATC
>DASSKS010000263.1:0-2812 GCA_035690245.1 Halococcus sp.
CACCGCTCGTCCTTGACCTCGTGCGGTTGCTCGCCCATGCCGATGAACATGGTGAGAGCGGCCTGCAACCTCATCTCGCCTCGTTTTTCAAGGACCCGCTCGGTGTTGACGAACACGACCTCTCGCGGCAGTTCGATATGCTTTCCGAGTACGTTGAGCGCCATGCGGACGAACCGGCAACGGTTGGCGTAGAGGGCGAACGATGAGCACTGGTCGGGCAATCGTTCTCGATGTCATCGGACTCGAACGCGAACACGTCGATACGGATCTCGCCCCGAACATCGCAGACCTCGTGGGCGAGTCTGCGCGGGCGGACCTCGAAGTGCCCTTTCCCGCGGTTACGCTCCCCGTTCAAACCACCCTCGCCACAGGACAATCGCCAAATAACCATGGAGATGTCGCAAACGGCGAATACGACCGAGAAAACGACACAGTGGCGCTCTGGGAGCGCGACAGGGAAGGACGAAATCGACTCTGGGAGAGTGTTCACGATGCCGGACTTACGACAGGTGTGTTCTGCTTTCAGCATCTCATCGGAACGAACGCCGACGTCGCGCTCACGCCATCGCCCATTGAGGATGAGGACAACAACATCCTCGAAATGAACTGCTGGACGAATCCCGACAACTTCTACGACCTCCTCGAAGCGGAATACGGCCATTTCCCGCTGCACACCTACTGGGGTCCCGGCGCAAACGAACAGTCGAGCGCGTGGATTCTCGACGCCGCCCGTGAATCCATCGAGCGCTACGACCCAGACCTCCTGTGGGTGTATATTCCTCACCTCGATTACGCCGGTCTCGCACACGGCCCGAGTAGTGAGGAACTCCGGGAAGCAATCGGCGTCGTGGATGGATTGGTTGGCGACTTTCTCGATTTCCTCCGGGCCGACGAACGCTGGGAAGAAACTGCCGTCAACATCGTCAGCGAGTACGGATTCCACGACGTTGACACACCGGTATTTCCGAACCGTGCGCTCCGAGAGACCGGATTGCTCTCGGTGAAAGACGACGGCGAAGGCGGTGAGGAAATCGACCTCAGTAGTTCAAAAGCGTTTGCGATGGTCGACCACCAGATAACCCACGTCTATGCTGACGAGAGCGCTGTCAAGGACGCCCACAAAGCACTCTCTGGTCTCACTGGTGTCGAGCGCGTGCTCGGCGAGGATGGAAAAACAGAATACGGGGTTGACCACCCGAATGCGGGCGACCTCGTTTGCGTCGCGGAGCCATCGGCGTGGTTTCAGTACTACTGGTGGCACGACGAGGAGAACGCGCCGTATTATGCGAGAGACATGGACATTCACGCGAAGCCGGGATTCGACCCGTGTGAACTCTTCTTCGGGGAGAGTGGGCTGGTTTCGCTTGACCCCTCGAAAGTCGGTGGCTCGCACGGTCGCACCGGTGTCGATGGGTTTTACGGACTCGGCGGTCCCGCTGCACCTGAGTCGACTCCCCAAACTGTCGATGCCCGTGCTGTTGCGCCGACGCTCTGTGACCTTCTCGGTATCGACGTGGAGATGGACTTCGAGGTCGAATCGCTCTAAAATCGCTTGTTAGTCGTCGTTCCCGCTCAGCAGGCGGGCAGCACCTATCGCCAGTCCGGTGAGTGCTGCAACCACCCCAAAGCCGGGACCGGACCCGCCGCTTGCGTCGGTAGCGCCGTTTCCGCGTTCGCCAGTGGCGCTCTCTCCGCTTTTTCCCGCCGTCCCGTTCGTGGAGGTTGTCGAAACTCCCATCGTTTCGGTTCTAACAGTTCTCTGCGTTCCGGTGGGTCCCGCTGTTTCCGTCATCCCTGTCGTCCCAGCAGTCGTGGCGTTTGCGGTCGTCGTTGTGGAGGTGTTTGCCGTAGCTGTGGTGTTTGCGGCCGTCGTGTTCGTCGTGGCCGTGGTATTCGTGGTTGTAGCGTTCGCTGTGGTCGTCGCGTTCGTGGTCTGTGTACTACTCGCGTTCGTGCCGTTCGCTTGTTGGGATTGTTTCGATGGCCGAATCCGATGGACTGCACCGGTCGTCTCGCCGCCCGGATTGTTCGTCGTCAGCACGTACAGCCTGCCGGCGTTGTCACGACCGATGGCGAGGACGTACGCGCCGATCAGGCCGTTCTCTCGGTTTTCGATTTTCAGCTCTTCGAGCGGCCACTGGCCGTTTTCTTTCGGGGTGGCGACGAACAGCGAGCCAGTCGGAACTTCGGTGTCTTTGGTCTTTCTGAAATCGCCGAAGACGTATTTGCCCTGAATCGAGGGAATATCGCCCTTCTCGTAGAGATACCCTCCAATGGCTGCCGAGCCAACGCCGTGGTCCTCGTAGGAATGAGGGTACTCGATAATCGGGTTGAGGAGCGGTTCGCCGCCGCGCACGTCCGGGGGGGTGTGGGTCGGACATTCTTCGGGCGGATTGCGGCTGCCTTCGGGTCCGGGCTTGAAACAATGGGTGCCCTCGCGGACGTTCCAGCCGTAGTTGCCGCCCTTTTTCACGAGGTTGACTTCTTCATAGAGGTTCTGGCCGACATCGGCGGCGAACAGTTTTCCATCACTGAAGCCCATGCGCCACGGATTGCGAAAGCCCCATGCGTAGTACTCGTCTAGCCCGGCTTTCCCCACGAGCGGGTTGCTATCGGGAATCGCATACGGTTTGCCGTCTTCTCTGCCATCGACATCGATGCGCAGAATACTCCCGAGGAGATTTGCGCTCACGTTCTGTCCGTTGCCGCCCTCGAATCGGTGATACCAGTCCTCTGCGTGGCCGAGTCCGATGTCGTGTGCGCCGCCGCCGTCGCCCATTCCCATGTAGAGATAGCCGTCGGGACCGAACAC
>DASSKS010000264.1:0-11275 GCA_035690245.1 Halococcus sp.
TCCGAGTCGTCCTCGACACCAGTGACAGCGGGTTCGACCGCCGATTCGTCGGTCTCGCCAACCGACTTACCTTCTGCGGCGGCGCGCACGTCGGTTTCGCTCACCCGGCCGCCGGGACCAGAGCCTTCGACGCCCCCAATGTCGATGTCGAGTTCGCGCGCTACCCGTCGGGCGCTCGGTGCAGCGAAGACGCGCCCGTTCTGGGTTTGTGTTTTCTCATCTTCAGTCGCCGCTTTCGCGCCCGTTTCGGTTTCGGCTTCTACTGCGGAATCGGTTGCGCTGTCGGCTGGTTCCACGTCGGTTTCTTCGCCTGCCTCGGCAAACGTGATTATCACAGTTCCCACGGGAACGAGTTCGCCCTCCTCGGCGAGGATTTCCTTTACGCTGCCGTTCACAGGAGAGGGAACCTCCACGACGGCTTTGTCCGTCTCAACTTCGGCGACGGCTTGGTCCTCTTCGACCGTGTCGCCCGGTTCGACCAGCCACGAGACGATTTCACCCTCGGCGACACCCTCGCCCACGTCTGGAAGCTTAAACTCGTACATCAGAACTCTGCAGCCTCTCTGATTCCGTCGGCGATGCGGGCGGCTTCGGGCAGGTAGTAATCTTCAAGCGCATACAGCGGAAACGGCGTATCGAAGCCCGTAACGCGCGTTATCGGGGCCTCCTGATACACCAGCGCCTCCTCCTGGATGGTCGCAGTGATTTCGCCCGCTAACCCACCAGTTTTGGGAGCCTCGTGGACCACGGCTGCCCGCCCGGTTTTTGTGAACGACTCCACGATTGTCTCCTCATCGAGCGGCGAGAGGGTGCGGAGGTCGACGACTTCACAGTCGATACCCTCTTCTTCGAGACTTTCAGCGGCCTCCATCGTCGGTCGCGTCATCGCACCCCACGTGAACACCGATACATCCGAACCTTCGCGGCGGATGGCGGCCTCACCCAGCGGAATGGTATAGGAATTATCTGGGACGGACTCGCGGAAGGCGCGGTAGATGAGTTTGGGTTCGAGGAAAATCACGGGGTCGGGGTCTCGAATCGCAGACGCAAGCAGACCTTTCGTATCGTATGGCGTGCTCGGAATCACGACTTTGAGACCCGGCTCATGAACGTAAAACGCCTCTTTGGATTCGGAGTGGTGTTCTGGCGCGCGGATGCCGCCGCCGTAGGGCGCACGAATCACCATCGGACAGTGAAACCGCCCGCGCGAGCGATTGCGCAACCGCGCCGCGTGCGAGACGATTTGGTCGAATCCCGGAAACATGAAGCCCGAAAACTGGATTTCTGGCACCGGCTTCAATCCATAGGCGGCCATCCCAATTGCGGTGCCAATAATTCCAGACTCTGCGAGCGGCGTGTCGATGACTCTGTCCTCACCGAACTCGTCGTAGAGACCCTGTGTCGCCCGGAAAACGCCGCCGTTTTTGCCCACGTCCTCGCCCATCACGAGCACGTCTTCGTCCATCTCCATCTCGCCGTACAGTCCGTCGCGCACCGCCTGTACGAGTGTGAGGTTCTGTGTCTCCCCTTCTGTCTGTTGTGTCGTGCTCATTACTCTAAGAGTTCGTCGTCGCCATGCGTTTCGCGCAGGCGTTCTAAATACTGCAACTGGTCGTCGAGTCGTTTCGGCATTTCTGCATAGACGTCCGCAAACAGCTCCGCGGGGTCTGGCCGTTCGTGGGATTCTGCGGCGTCGATGGCGTCTGCCACATCGTCTTCGATTTCGGTCTCGATGGCGTCGATGCGCTCGTCGTCGAGGAGTCCCTGATTTTCGAGATACGCCTCCAGTCGGGGAATCGGGTCCTTTCGTTTCCATTCCTCGACTTCGCCTTCTTCACGATAGACCGATGGGTCGTCGGCGGTGGTGTGGGCACCGAAACGGTACTGGAGGGCCTCTATCATGGTCGGGCGCAACTCGTCTTCGTCGGAGTTTTTGGCCTTCTCGATGGCGTTTTTCGTGACCTGATAGACCGCGAGCGGGTCCATCCCGTCCACTTGAATCCCCTCGAACCCGTAGGCGTCTGCCTTCTGGGCGAGCGTCGCCGCGGCGGTCTGGCGCTCTCTGGGCAGTGAAATCGCCCACTGGTTGTTGTTACAGAAAAAGATATTTGGCGTGTCGAACACGCCCGCGAAGTTCAGAGCTTCGTGGAAATCCCCCTCACTGGTCGCGCCGTCACCGAAATAACACAGAAAGGCCTTGTTCTCGCCCTTGAGTTTCGATGCCCACGCCGCACCGGTCGCGTGCGGAAGTTGGGTGGCGATTGGCACCGCGGGCGTGAAGATGTTGGCGTCGTCCTCGCCGTAGCCAACCTCGTGGCCCATCCAGTAAAGCAGTGTTCGCTCCAAGGAAAAGCCACGGATGAGTGCCGCGCCGTGTTCTCGGTAGCTCGGAAACAGCCAGTCATCCTCGCCGAGCGCGTGGGCACTCCCGACTTGGGCACCCTCTTGGCCGGACAGCGGCGGATAGGTCCCCATTCTGCCTTGGCGCTGGAGCGACACCGCGCGCTGGTCGAAATGGCGCACCAGCCGCATCTCGCGGTACATTCCAATCAAATCGTCCTCACCGATTTCTGGTACTGTCGCCCCCTCTCGCACCTGCCCGTCCTCGTCGAGTATCTCGACCCGTTCGCCGGAGTCGTGCTGTAATGTGCTCACGAGCGAAGCCACCTCGCTGACATATATGAGTGCTCGGTCGCATCGGTTATATTCTTTTCGTAAAAACCTTATTGTGACTGCTATTCTTGCCGGTCGCCCTGTCGAAACAATTCATGTGTTCAGTTCACACGGAACAAACAGATGTTCGTCAACAAGTCACACTCACTATCGGTGAATCGAAACTCGTCTGGTCACTGAATGAACGGCCAACGAGATGAACTGCCAATCGAAAGTCGAAAGCGCTTTTCACCGCTGCGGTGGTGTCTGTTGACGGTGGCGATGATGAACGGTTACCCCCTCTGAGCCTCTTGTGACGAGAACATTCCACTGAGCCACCACCTCACTGTAAACTGAAACACACGAGCGAAATCCATGCATAGCCATCGGTTTTCGTGCGCCGCTATTCCAGTTTCAACTGCCTCGACCGAGGAACGCTCGCTGGCGTTCTTGCCGTATGGGTGCTGACTCCGCCGCGTTCGCAGAGACAGAAGACGAATCGACCGCTTTTCGGTAGGCCGCGTATGCGTTGACCAGTTCGCCATCGTAGGCGACGCGCTCGGTGCCGCGTACGCCGTCGAACATCGCCCAGTCCGTCTCTTTGTCCTCGTTGAACCAACACCACATATCGACCTCATTTGCAAAGTATTCGAACGCATCCAGAATCCACTCGTCCTTTCGCTCTGGGTCGTAGCCCCAGCGTGTTTCCGAAGTGCTTGCCGTCTCTGCGATACAGACCGGCTTATCGGCAATGTTTCGAACCCGAGAGAGCATATTCGAGAAGATGCTCTCGGGTGATTCCCAGTGCGACCAGTTCATGCTCTCGCCCCACTGATAGCCGTCAACCGCGAGCCAATCGACGTATGCATCGCCCGGATACAACTGCTCTGCGCTGTACGGTCCCACGTCGTCTGCGTTCACACACCACATCCACTGGGCCGCACCAACTCCCATACGTTCGAAACGACGGTGAACGCGCCGCCACATCCTAACGTAACTGCCGGGCGAGGAATTCCCAACGGTTGGACTCCACGGGTACCAGTCGCCGTTCATCTCGTGGGCGAGACGGATGTACGCCTGCCTGTCGTCTGCGGTTCCTAGCCTTCCATCGGGACCGGCGAGCCACTCCTTCAGTCGAGACGCCCACGAGTCGATATACCGGTCGTACTCGCCATTGCCGATTCGGACCTCGATATCGTTCGGCGTCGTATCCGCGAGTCCGTGGAGGTAGGCCTCGTACTCGCCGCTTTCGACCAGTGCTGCGGTGTTGACGGCGGCGGCCTGTGCGCCGGGCGTGAACGGTTCCCACGTGATCAGCGGCACGCGACCGCTCGTCCAGATTTTCGGAAGAATATGGCCGAACAGCCAGTTCAGGTGTCCTTCGTCGGGATTCCACGGCACGAAGAGGTTCTGGACGGCATACGGTGCGCCCTGCCACTCCTCCATGCGGTCGATGGTCTCGAAATCCGCGTCGCTGAGACCGCTATAGACACCCAAAGCTGGTGGCGTCTCGGTATCCACTCGCTCACCGTTGAGGAACATAGTAGCGTCACCATCCACGTCGAGTTCGATCAGTTCACCGGAAAACGAATAGGAATCCCGACCGGGACCGACAGCACCCGTGGCCGTCGAACCAGTAATACTATCCTCTTGGGTGAGACTTTCCCCTTTGAGGTCGCCAGAAACCGAAAACCGATAGTCGGTGCGTGAGCCGTCACCGTCGATGACGAGCGTGTTCGTCAGAAACGGTGCGCCGGTGGCTACCTCGCCATCAAGGTAGACCGTCGCGTCGCCATCCATCTCGAAATCGATAACTTCACCGGAAAAGAAGTAGCTATCGCGTCCGGGACCGACAGCACCAGTGGCCGTCGAGCCGGAGATGCTGTCTTCGTGGGTAAGGCTTTCTCCTTCGAGGGTACCGCTTACTGAAAAGGAGTAGTCGGTGCGTGAGCCGTCGCCGTCGATGGCGAGGGTATGCGGGAGCAGCGTCGCGGGGTCAGCCTGTTCGCCATCGAGGTACACCGTGGCGTCGCCAGTCATACTGAAGTCGAGAATGTCGCCGGAAAAACGATAGCTGTCCCGACCGGGACCCACAGCGCCGGTAGCAGTCGAACCGGAGATACTATCCTCTCGGGTAAGGCTCTCTCCTGTGAGGTCGCCAGAAACCGTAAACGTGTAATCGGTGCGCGAGCCGTCACCATCGATAGCCAACGTCCTCGAACGGAGTTGTTCGGGGTCAACCCGTTCGCCATCGAGGAACACCGTGGCGTCACCATTCTGTTCGTAATCGGTGATTTCGCCGGAAAAACGGTAGCTGTCTCGACCGGGACCCACAGCGCCGGTAGCGGTCGAACCGGAGATACTGTCTTCGTGTGTGAGGCTCTCTCCGATGAGGTCGCCGGAGACCGTTAACGTGTAGTCAGTACGTGAGCCGTCACCGTCGATAACGAGAGAATGCAGAGGCAGTTGTGCAGGGTCAATTTCTTCACCATCGAGGTAGACCGTCGCGTCGCCATCCTGTTCGTAATCGATGATTTCGCCGGAAAACGAATAGGAATCCCGACCGGGACCGACAGCACCCGTGGCCGTCGAACCAGTAATACTATCCTCTTGGGTGAGACTCTGGCCAGTGAGGTCACCGGAAATCGTGAAGGCGTAGTCAGTGCGCGAACCATCACCGGCGACAGCGAGTGTACGTGAGAGTTGAGTGCCAACAGCACCAGCAGCATCGACCCGCCCCGAACCCTGTTCTTCTGTCGATAGACCCACGTCAACAGCGGTATCCTTCAATCGCGCGCGCACTTCTTCGTCCGAGAGGGATTCCTGTGAGCGCACCAGCGCTGCGACGCCCGAGACGACCGGCGTTGCCATCGAAGTACCTGAAAGCCGTTCGTAACCGCCGTCGGGCCACGTCGAGAGCACGCTCGTTCCGGGCGCACACAACTCGACCTCGGGACCCATATTCGAGTAGGCTGCGAGGGTTCCATCCGCATCGAGTGCTGAGACGGCGATACACTCCTCGTAGGCCGCCGGATATAGCACTGGTCCACCGTAGTCGTTGCCCGCGGCGGCGACTATCACCACGTCCTTGCCGTTGGCGTAGGAAACGGCCTTTTGCATCGTCTCGGTGTAGCCACCGCCACCCAGCGAGAGGTTGATAATATCGACACCGTGGTCCGTCGCCCACTGGATGCCGTCGGCGATATTTGAAGTATAGCCCCAGCCGTTCTCGTTGAGCGCGCGGACACCGAGCAGCGTCGCGTTGGCGAGACCCGAAATTCCGGTTCCGTTATCGATTTCAGCGGCGGCGATGCCCGCGACGTGCGTGCCGTGGTGTTCTTCGCGTGCGCCGGGAGATGGGTCGTCGTCACCGTCAACGAAGTCGTATCCCACGTCGCTGCCGACATTCCCATCGAGGTCTGGATGGTCGTACTCGATGCCGGTATCGACGATAGCGACGGTGACATCCCGGTCTCCGAGGGTGTGCTCCCACGCTGCGGGCGCGTTCACCATCTGTGGGGCGTACTGCTCGTCGAAGCGGGGGTCGTCTGGAATAGAGAGCGCCTCGTGAATCGCGTTCGGTTCGACGTACTCGATTCCCCGTCGGTTTTCGATTGCCTTTGTGACCGCTGCCTTCGCTGTTGCGGACGCACGCGCGGGCAACTCGACCATGACGTACCCGAGTCGAGCATTTTCGTGGACGATTCTGGCCTCCGCCGGAAGGGCGCGCTCTGCGGTCCGACGGACGCTCGACGCCGATGGGGCGACCCCGACGAGCAGTTCGTTTCGTCTCTCCGTTCGGTCAGCCGCTGCGCTCCCTGCCGTCGCGCTGAGAAGGGAGAACGCGCCGGCAGCTTCCAAAAACGTACGTCTATTGATAATATCCCCGTCGTTCATAATTATTAGATAATACGGAACTAATTAAATCTTCGTACGGAAATCACACAGATTCGGTGAATCGGCAGTTCAACTCACGAACCGTGACTCAGTTGATTTGTTACAATCGAGTTCACTAGTCGTGCTATCGGACGTTCCGTCGTTCATCGAAATACGAGCGGTCGGCAGCGAGACGGCAACGTTTTGCTGGCGGTTCCCGAACGGAGGGGTCAGATGGAAGAGCGCACGCGCGCATACCTCCGGGGACGCTTTCGGGACCACTACCGCCGCACGGAGCCAACGCCACCGCCGGAGGCCGACGCGCGCGAGTGGGGCTACGTTCCGTGGACTGCGGGACCCGGAACCACGATGGTCCGACACAAATCAACGCTTGACCTCGGCGACCTCTCGGATTTCCTCGCGCGCGAGCGGCCCCGACACGTCTACTTCTCGGCTGGCCGGTACGACGACCCCGGCGCAAAGAGCATGGACGAGAAGGGCTGGTGTGGCTCAGACCTGATTTTCGACCTCGACGCCGACCACCTCCCCTCAGTCGAACTCGGTGAGGATACCTATGCGACGATGCTCGAAAAATGCAAATCCGCGCTGCTTCGCCTGCTTGACTTCCTCGAAGACGATTTCGGGTTTCAAAATCTCACGGTTGTTTTCTCCGGTGGGCGTGGCTACCACGTCCACGTCCGCGACGACGGCATACAGGGCTTAGCAAGCGACGCACGCCGGGAAATCGTGGATTACGTTCGGGGAATTGGGCTGGACATGGACGCACTCATCTCGGAGGAGGCAGTCGGCGGAACCGTCGGTCGGACGAGTCCGGCGAAAAAGCGCACTCTCGGGACAACGGGTGGCTGGAGCGGGCGCGCTCACCGCCATCTCCTGCGTTTCGTCGATGACCTGCTGGATATGGACGAAGAAGACGCCCTCTCTCGCCTACGCGAGTTCGAGGGTATCGGCGAGGGAAAGGCGAAAGCCGCACTGCGCGCCGCACAGACCAACGACGGTGAAATCGAGCGCGGAAATATCGACGTTCATCCGGCCTTCTATTCGCTCGCAACCAAACTGATTCCCGAAGTCGTCGCGGCGGACAACGCACCCATCGACGAACCGGTCACGACAGACACCAACCGGTTGATTCGCCTGCCGGGGAGCCTTCATGGAGGCAGTGGGTTGTGTGTCAGACGGCTCGACCGCGATGAAATCGAGGGATTCGACCCACTCGTTGAAACGATTCCAGCAACCTTCCGTGGACAGGAAATCGCCATCGAACTGGAAGACGATTTTCACGTCGAACTCGACGGCGATAGCTTTACAATCTCTGCGGGTACACGTCAGGTTCGTGAGTACGTGGGCGTGTTCTTGATGGCACGCGGCCACGCCGAAAAGGGCGAAGAAACATGAATCTCGGGGACCTCCAGACCGCGCGGAGCAAGGAGCGCCAGAAGGACAGCCTCCAGCACTTGCCCGAGGATTTTTATACCGATGTCGGCGCGTTCATTGGTGAATTACGAACCGAGCGCGAGCGTGCGGCCGAGGCGGCTGAGGACCCCTTCGATGCGCCCGAGGTCCGTCGATTGACCGACGACATCAAATCCACAGAGAATACCGTCGAGGCCATCTACGAGCGCCGCGTCGGCAAACTCGTCAAACTCGCAAGCCTCGCGGCCGCCGGAATGCCCGCAGACGAGGACGGACTCACCGCGGAGGAGCAAGACCTCTTTCGAAGGCTCGTCGAGGCCATCGAATCGAACCGCGCACACGTGTTGGACGGCGTACTCGTCGGAGGGAACGACTCTGCCACAGCCGACTCGGGCAGTGAACCGATACCCGAATCCGATTCAGCCACTGATACGACGCCGAACGATGCCGTCTCTGAGACCAGCGATGACGCAGCCGAGCCATCGAGCGCGCCCGAACCATCGGATACGGTCGATGCCACAGATGAACCGAACGGACCTCCACCACGTGAGACAGCGGATGTCAGCGCGGCGGATGTGATGGGAGCCGATACGTCGGCATCCGCGGACGAGTCACCGACCGACGAACCGCCAGCAGCCGACCGTGCGCCCGCCGGAGCGGACGACGCGGGCGGCGAAACCCCAGAACGGGACACCGACCGGACGACCGTGCGCATCACGCGCGATATCGGCGAGATTTTCGGCGTTGACGAGCGGACCTATCATCTGGCTGCTGAGGATGTCGTCACGCTTCCCGAAGTGAACGCGGCTCCACTGTTAGAGCGCGATGCGGCCGAACAACTCGATTGATTTCCGTTTCAGTACTTCGCGTCCGCGCCGGTGGTCGCATAAATCACGTCCATCAGGCCGTCGCGCTGGGCTTGCCACGACTCGAATCCTTCTGGACTCGTGGGGTAGTCCTCGTAATGAGAGAGCAGGCGGTCTGCCTGTTTTTTGGTTTCATAGAGGTCGTACACCGTCCGCCAGTGGCCGAAACTCTTGATTGCGGTCCTGAGTTTGAGCGACAGTCCGATGTTCGCACTCCCAGAATATAGGGCATCGGAGAGCTTCGCCGCCGGAAGAGTGGCTAACAGTCCCATCAGGTCATCGAGTCCGGTCGCCCCGACAAAGATGTTGTACACGTCGAGTGCGGCGTAGCGCCCGCCGAAGTGGTCCATGATGCGCTCGTTGTACTCCCACAAGGTGGCTTCGCTCGTGTCTCCCGATTCGATGGCCTCGATGGCCGCCTCGCCGGCGTACTTGCCCGCGTAGGCCGCACCCGCGATTCCCCCTCCAGTGGTGGGGTTTACGTGACCAGCGGCGTCGCCGATGGCCATGAATCCGGGCGCAACCCCCGAATCGTAGGGTCGTCGGGTGGGAATCGCAGCACCCAACTTATCAGTGACTTTCGCACCCTCGAACTCCGGGCGATTTCTGAGGTCGCGCTTCAAGGATTGGACGAGTTCCATTGGCTCTTCTGACATCTGAAAGCCGAGTCCGGCGTTGATTTCCGTTCCCGTGCGCGGGAAATACCAGAGGTAGCCCGCCGCGCGCTCGGTCGGCTTGAGTACGAGGGCGTCCTGCCACTCGACGGGTTCTTCGACGGTGACGACCTCGCGGTAGGCAGACGAAAACTGCGTGTAATTGACGTTTGTATCGAACGTCGCATCCGAGAGGTCTGCCTCGTCCTGCAAAATCGACAGCGCCCCGGCGGCGTCGATGACTATCTCACAGTCGTATTCGACGGTTTTTCCCCCGTGTTTTGCGGAGAGACCCATCACCCTGCCATCCGAATCCTGCTGTACGTCGTTTACGACCGTATCGTAGTGGAAGTCCGCACCCGCCTCCTCGGCCCCGTCGATGATGAGCCTGCCATACTCCCAGCGGTCGATGACCGCGAGTTCTCCTGGTACTGGGATATCGAGGACGGCGTCCTCTTGGGGAATTTCGAAGCGACCGTGGTCGACGCCGGTGTTCGTAAAGGCGGGTTCGATGTGTGATTTCGGAATCGCCTCGGGGAAGGCGTCTGCGCCCTTGAGCGCGTCGCCGCAGGCGATGTGTCCGGCTTCTTCCGGTGATTTGCGCTCGACGACGACGACATCGTAGCCCGCGTGGGCAACCGTCGCTGCGGCATAACAGCCAGCCGTCCCCGCGCCGACGATGGCGACATCGGGTTCGTGAGTGGTCATTACTGGGTGGTTGCAGGGAGGGTGGAAAACTCTTCCCCAACCCGCTTCACTGTCGGGATTCCGTCATCACCGACGGACTCCTCGGATGAATAGATAAAAGGTTTTGTCGTGGCCGAGCGGACCACGGGTATGACCGATTACACCGTCGAATTCGTCAACACGGACGAAACCATCACCGTTTCGGACAAAGAGACGATTCTGAATCGCTGTATCGAGGAGGGACTCGCCCAAGAGTACTCCTGTCGGGTCGGGATGTGTCTTGCCTGTTCCGCAGAACTCGTCGAAGGCGAAGTGACCCAGCCGGCGGCGCGCGCGCTCACCGACGAGGAGTCAGAGCGCTACGCGCTGACGTGTATGGCCCGTCCGCGCTCGGATTTAAAACTCGACCGCGGGAAGTACCCGACGAGCATCGAAAACGATAGTGGAACACAACCCGCATCGGCCGACGACTGACGGTTAGTCGTGACTCGACTGCCGATTCATCGCTCTGGGAATTCCGGCGGTGGGCCATCGGAACCGAGCCGGAGTCGTCGACTCCGATAGGCGTGGACGAGCGACGAACCGGTGAATAAGAGCGCAACGAACGCTGCCCACGCCAGACCGGAGAGCGCACCGAACGGCGGTATCTCCAACCAGACGCCAGCGACGAGTGCGAGGCACAGCCCCGAAAGACCGAGGTAGTACCGACTCCACGGGATATCGTCTTTGGCGACGACATCGAGATACACGTCGAGGGAGTCGGCGGCCTCGGTGAGCGAGACGGTTCCCTCCCTGCTGTCGTATTCGATGAAGCCAGTTGCAGCCAACTTCCGGAGATGGAACTGCTGGAGTGCAGTGTACACACGCTTTCGCTGGGCCGAGGTGAGTTCGGCCGTCGAGATATCGTTTTCCCACGCGGCTATCTGTTCGGCGAGATTCCCGAGGGCCACCGGCCCGTCGGAACTCATGAGGTGATGAAGTGCATACCGGCGGCGATGATTACTGAGCACATCGAAGACGTCATCCCGAGACGTGTTCCGAGCCGATGCGTTCGATTCGGTCGGTGCCGATGCTGCTACCGATTCAGTCCCCGCATCCGACGACGCG
>DASSKS010000265.1:0-4525 GCA_035690245.1 Halococcus sp.
CGAGTCGCGCACTTCGTGCGCTCACGGGTCGCTTTCGCTCCCCGTTCGCATCCGCGGCCCTCCCTTCGGTCGCGCCGCGCTCCGCTCCCGCGCGCCACCGCCATACAAACGATGGCCGAATCTCTGATGACAGTTGACCGATTGCGGTCTATTTCGAGGAGTCGAAAGGTTTGAAGCGAGGTGGTCCGTCGGACCAAACGAGTGTCTCGAAGACAGCTGTTCGGGTCGATGTGTGCGATGGTCTTACTGGTCAATCTCGCGCGCGTCGTGTTTGCGCCACTACTGGAACCCATCCGAACCCAGTTCGGTGCGTCGGCGACGGCAGTCGGCCTGTTGGCGTCGCTCGCATGGCTCGGAAGCGCACTGCCACGGCTGCCGACTGGCTACCTCCTCACCCGAGTGCCCCGGCACGCGGTGATTTTCGTGGCTGGAGCGATGCTCGCCGTCTCACCGGTGCTTGCGGGGACGGCGACCTCTCTCCCGATGCTCTGGACGAGCGCGTTCGTGATGGGACTTTCGAGCGGGATGTACTTCATCGCGGCCAAGCCGCTGTTGAGCGACCTCTTTCCGACGCGAATCGGCGGTGCTATCGGACTTCACGGGACCGCGAGCCAACTCGCCGCCGCGGGTGCGCCCCTGTTCGTTACCGTTGTGCTATTCGTGAGCGGCTGGCGACTCGTCTTCTTCGTCGTGAGCGTCGCTGCCGCGGTTGCGACGGTCGTATTCGTGGTGGTCGCTCGAAACACCGACGTTCCCACCGGAGAAGACGAAGACCGAAATTTCCTCGGTGCGGCGCGCCGACAGTGGCGAGTCATCCTGAGTGGTATCGCCCTCGCCGGTCTCGCCGGACTCGTCTGGAACGGCGTGTTCAACTTCTATGTTTCGTATCTGGTAGTAGCGAAAGCCATCCCAGAGGGGACCGCCCGCGTGCTGCTCGCGGTCGTTTTCGCCGCCGGTGTGCCCGCATTTACGCTAGCCGGCCGTCTCGCCGACCGCGTGGCGTACATCCCGCTGTTGCTCTCGATTAGCACGGCATTTGCCGGCTGTGTGCTCGCGTTCACGATGACCTCTAGTACTGCTCAACTCGTCGCCGTAAGCATCGCGCTCGGGTTCGTGATTTACAGCCTCTTGCCAGTGATAGATACCTACGTCCTCGACTCCCTGCCAGATGCCCACCGCGCGAGCGCCTACGCCGTCTTCAGCGCGAGTTTTATGCTCCTCAACGCGCTCGGGAGTGTCGTCGTCGGGACGCTTCTCGATGCGGGCTACGCCTACGTGACGATTTTTCGCCTGTTCGGCGTCTGCGCGCTGGTACTCGTGGCCGTCCTCGCGGGTGTGCAGCTCACCGTTGGATTTCCAACCGGGCGACGGTCAAGCCGGTCGGATTCGGACCGTCCGGGCACATCATACGGTCGCTAAAACAGGGAGTATCCGGCTCCGAGCTACCCGTGAATGCCCATCGCCTCTATCTGCTCTTGATACCGATTCCGAATCGTGACCTCAGTCACCTGTGCGACATCTGCGACCTCGCGTTGGGTTTTCTTTTCGTTACAGAGCAGTGAGGCGGCGTAGATGGCGGCGGCAGCGTAGCCAGTCGGAGATTTGCCCGAAAGCAGCCCCTTCTCGGCGGTGGTCTCGATGATGTCGTTTGCCTTCGCTTGGACTTCTTCGGAAAGGGTGAGTTCAGAACAGAAGCGGGGAACGTATTTTTTCGGGTCGACGGGACGCATTTCGAGGGCGAGTTCTTGGGAGACGTAGCGATAGGTGCGGCCGATTTCCTTTCGATTGACACGGGAGACTTCCGAAATTTCCTCAAGTGAGCGGGGAATTCCTTCCTTCCGACAGGCCGCATAGAGCGCGGAGGTGGCGACGCCTTCGATTGAGCGCCCACGGATGAGGTCGTCTGCGAGCGCGCGCCGATAGATGACCGAAGCGACCTCGCGGACGGAGCGGGGGACGCCGAGGGCAGAGGCCATCCGGTCGATTTCAGAGAGGGCGAACTGGAGGTTTCGCTCGCCGGCGTCTTTGGTCCGAATGCGCTCTTGCCACTTTCGCAGCCGGTGCATCTGCGAGCGCTTTTTCGAGGAAATCGACCGCCCATAGGCGTCTTTGTCCTTCCAGTCGATGGTGGTTGTCAAACCTTTGTCGTGCATCGTCTGGGTGGTCGGCGCACCCACACGAGATTTCTGCTGGCGTTCTGCGTGGTTGAACGCGCGCCACTCCGGGCCGGGGTCGATGTTCTCCTCTTCGACGACCAGCCCGCAGTCCTCACAGACGAGTTCGCCCCTGTCCGCGCTCTGTATGAGATTCTCCGAGTCGCACTCGGGACAGCTCCGCACCCCCTCCTGTTCGTCATTCTCGCGCTCCGTCTCGGTCTGACGCTCCCGCTGTCGAGTGGACCGTGTCATTGCACTTTTATAGTAGTATCGTCCGTGCGTATAAACCCTCGGTACAAATCCTCGTTTATTATCAAATAATCAATGAATGATGGGGATAGTCCGTCGCGTCCTTCATAGCAGATGATGGTTTTCCGAGGTCATCGGCGGCTGGTGCAGTTGTAGAGGCGGTGCTGTGCGGTTGCGGAGAGCGCCAGCATCCGCGCGAACGGAGTGAGCGCGGTTCACCGCGAGTGCCTGACGGCACTCGCGGCAGTTTTTAGTCCAGGTTTTTGGAGGGGGTTTGAGGCGAGCGCAGCGAGCCGAGGACCTCCTCTAAAAAAGTGGTGGTTCCTAGTCGTCCGCGGGAGCCTCGCCGCCGGAACTGCTCACACCAGTGCCGGGACCGATGTCGATGCCCAGTTCGTCGAGTTTTTCGTCGGGAACCACACCGTCAACCCAGCCGCGGTGGGTGTAGTACTCCTCTTTCATCTCGGGGAGTTCGCAGTACTCGCCCTCTGAGGCACCCTGACCGGGGATGCCGTCTTCGAGGAATTTCACAGGGAGGGAGTCGTCGTCGCCGTCGAAGCCCGCGAGGTTGTTGAAGTAGCGTTCGAGATTCCAGATGCGCTCGCCCGTTTGCATCAGTTCGTCTTCGCTCACGTCTCGACCCGTCATGCCGTTGTACTGCATGACGTACTCCTCGACACCTTCGGCGAAGGCGTTGAACTTGCAGATGTCGAAACTGTCCGAGATGGCGTGGAGGTCCTGGAACGTGGCGGTCAGCTCACCTTTGCCCTCCCACTCGTAGGGGTCGGTCTTCTCTGGAATCCCCAGAATCTCGCTCGCAGGCGTGTACGCACGCAGGTGACACGCGCCGCGGTTGGAGGTGGCGTAGGCGATGCCCATGCCCTTCATGCAGCGCGGGTCGTAGGCCGCGATGGCCTGATTTTTGACCGTGAGCGTGTAGTCGTGGGCGTCCATCTCGTCTGCGACGTGTGCTTGGCCGTACGAAAGCAACTCGCCGAGTCCGTCCTCGCGGAGCGCGATGCGCTTGATGAGGTCGATCATCTCCTCCGAATCACCCCAATCGATGCCCTCGCCGAGACCGTCGAGTTTGCCCTCGTCGGTGGCCTCCATCGCCAGCGCCATGAGGTTACCCGTCTCGATGGTGTCCATCCCGAATTTATTACACAGGTCCATCATCATCGCGAGGTGGTCGCGGTTGTCGTGCATCGAGTTCGGCCCGAGTGCCCACGCCGACTCGTACTCGAAGGACTCCATGTGGACGTTCAGGTCCTCGCCCTTGTGCATCGCCGTGGTCTCGACCTCCTTCTTACACGCCACGGGACAGGAGTGACACGTTGGGTCGTCAACCAGAATGTTCTCCTCGACGTTTTCACCCGAGACGCGCTCTGCATCCAAGTCGGCACCTTCGGCGTCGGAGTACGAACTCGTGGAGGTGTAGTTCGCGTTTTTGGTGGGCAGTCCGTCCATCTCCTCGGTGAGGTTCATCAGGACGTTCGTGCCATACACCGACAGCCCACCTTCGTTGGGTGCCGTAACTTCAGATTCCTGGATGACCTGCATCGCCTGCTTGTGGCCCTCCATGAACGTCTCTTGGTCTTTGGGTTTGGGCATCTTCGTCGTGGATTTTATCACGACGGCTTTGACGTTCTTGTTGCCCATCACACAGCCCGTGCCACCGCGACCCGAGACGCGGTCGTCCTCGTTAACGATGGATGCATACCGGACACCGTTCTCACCGGCCTGTCCGATGCCCATGACGGACATATTCTTGCCGAATGCGCCTTCGTGGCGCTCTTCGAGTTCGTCGCGGGCCTCGTGGGTGGTCAGGCCCCAGAGGTCAGAGGCGTCGTGAAGCGACACGTCGCCGTCTTCGACGAGCGCATAGACCGGTTCGTCGCTTTTGCCCTCGAACAACAGACCGTCGACGCCCGCCCATTTCAGACGTGCACCCGACCAGCCGCCGTGGTGGCTGTCCGTGACAGTCCCTGTGAGTGGGGATTTCGTACAGATGGCGATGCGTCCGCTCATCACGGTTTGGGTTCCCGTCAGGGGACCGGTCATGAACGCCAACAGGTTCTCGTCGCTCATCGGGTCAACGTCCGGCCCGTTGTCGAAGACGT
>DASSKS010000266.1:0-2714 GCA_035690245.1 Halococcus sp.
AATCGTCCGAGAGCCTTCGGTCTTCCTGATGGACGAGCCACTCAGTAACCTCGACGCGAAATTGCGCGTCCAGATGCGTACCGAACTCAACGAGATTCACCAGCGTGTCGGGAAGACGACGATCTATGTCACTCACGACCAGGCTGAAGCAATGACGCTCGGCGACCGCGTCGCCGTTCTCAACGACGGGAAACTCCAGCAGATCGGCCCACCACAACACCTCTATGACAATCCGACGAACCGATTCGTTGCCGGATTCATTGGCGAACCGCCGATGAATTTCCTTCCGGTGGAAGTCGTCGAGAACGGAGACGGCCACCGTGTTGTCGTTTCAGGACTATTCGACCTCGAATTGCCTTCGAACCACTCCCAGGCGCTCGCTGAGACAGATGTTGACTCAGTCACCTTCGGGATTCGACCAGAGGATCTCCATGACGCCAGCGAGGCCGGTGCCCCGAGCGGTGAAACCTTTGAGGCCAGTGTTGGGGTCGTCGAGCCATTAGGTTCCGATAAGTTTCTCACGCTCACTCCGCCTGGCGGTGATATCGAGTTTACGGCACGTGTTGTCCCAGAGAGTGACGCCGCAGTGAATGGATCAGTCACCCTCGTGCCGAATCTACAGAAGGCACACCTCTTCGACAATGCAACCGGTCGGAATCTCACGGCCAAATCCGAATCCGAATGACTTCCCCACTTCCGTTCTACTGAATCCACAAACGGTATCCTGCTTCGTGGATTGATGGCTTGTTTGATATTGTATCCGGCACTAACGGGAGTGATTCTGAGAACGAGACCTCTCTGACACGCCATGGGAATATCAACACATCGATAGGTCTCTACAACGCGACGATGTTTTTACGATAAGATTAATACTCTCGGCTAGGAAGAGGACACGTACCAATGGTCACGCTTGCACTCATCCTCCCGCCGGAACCGGACAACCGATGGCAACTCGCAAAGCAAATCGGCGTCACCGATGCAGTGATTCATCCTCTTGAAATCGGGAACGGCAAGACCCACTGGAGCTATGACGACCTGCTTGGATTACGAAACTGGCTTGAGGATGCTGGCCTCTCGTTTACAGCCTTAGAGGGGAGCGTTCCCATCTCGGACCGCGTTCGTCTCGGTCAGGAAGGCCGCGACGAGGACATAGCGGAATTTAAGCAGTTCCTTCTAGACTGTGGCAAAGTCGGCATCCCGGTCGTTGCGTATGATTGGATGGCTGGTCTCCGCTGGGCGCGCACTGAGGCTCATATTGAGAGTCGGGGCGGGTCGCTCGTCACTGGTTACGATAACGAAAAATACCGAACCGATTCGGACACTGATGTTGCGGAGGTGACCCACGAGGATTCCTGGGAGGCACTCGAATACTTCCTAGAGGAGGTCATCCCCATCGCCGAGAAAGCAGGGGTGAAGCTCGCTCTCCATCCCGACGATCCGCCACGCTCAGAGGTACGCGGTATCCCTCGTATTATCACGAGCGTTGATGCATACGACCGGGTTCTCAGCATCTACGACAGCGAATACAACGGAATCACGCTTTGTCAAGGCAATTTCTCCGCTATGGGTGCAGATATTCCAGCGGCAATTCGCCATTTCGGCGATAGCATTAACTACGTTCACTTCCGCGATGTCGAAGGTGATGCTAACTGCTTCCTCGAGACCTGGCACGACGATGGACCGACGAATATGCTCGCTGCGATGGAAGCCTATCAAGAGATCGGCTTCGACGGTCCGATGCGACCGGATCACGTTCCAACGATGGCTGGTGAGGACAACAGTAATCCGGGGTATCATACGAAAGGACGTCTGTTCGCAATCGGCTATATGAAAGGGTTGCTTGAACGAACCGAGTGAACTTCCCACACTGTTTTTATCCCATTGATTGTGTGTTTTTCATGTAGTTAAAAATGGTAGGCAATCGTCACAAGAGGGTGTGATGCTGTGCGCTGGGAGCAGATCGATATCCGGTAGCTATCGACGGCCGACTCCGCGACGACCGGCTTGTATCTGCGCGTCGGTAGAGCCAACCCAGTGGTGGGACGACAGCTGTGCTTTCCGAACACGAACATCGAGTCGAGCGCGCCGAAGAGCGGAGTGTCTCCGCGAACGGTCCGAAAAGACGTCCGATTCGAGGACGGAGATAACGCTACGAATCCCATCAGTCGTCATGGTAGGGAATGTAGCAACACCGTTCATCTGAGCGCCATCAGCTTGAGTACACCGCGACGCTTCGATTAGTGTCGTGCTACTTGCTGGGCGACGGTATTGTATCTCTCCCGGAGAGTATGTCGCTGGGCGTCGCTCAGTTCGGGAAGGGGTAACAGCGGCGGGCCAACTTCGTGTCCGGTGAGTTCCACGAGGTACTTGAGCGCGCTCACGAGCGGGAGTCCGTCGTAGGCACTGAGGAGTGGGTTTGCGACATCGCTTGCGACCTCGATTGCACGGGCATGGTCCCCGTTTCGGTACGTTTCGTATAGCTCTGTGAGCGCACTGGGGAAGACGTTGGCCAGTCCAGGAACAATGCCATCACCGCCGCCTTCGAGTGACGCGAGCGCAATTCCTGTGGCTCCCTGAAGCACAGCGAAGTCGGGGGGCGTCGCGTCGATGAGGCGGTAATGATAGTTCACCTCCCCAGAGGAATCTTTGATTCCGACGATATTCTCGTGTTCGGCAAGTAGAGAAGTCGTTTCGACTGAGAGCGTGTTCCCGGT
>DASSKS010000267.1:0-7480 GCA_035690245.1 Halococcus sp.
GAGCGAAAAGTCGGTTCCGGTCGCTCGAATCAGTTGATGTCGATGCTGCGCGAGTCCTCGTCGTTCGTCGCCTTCGGGAGCGTCACGGTGAGCACGCCGTTGGTGTAGGACGCGCCCGCTTCGTCCTCTTTGACATCCGCGGGCAGCGAGAGCGAGCGACTCACCGACCGACGGCGGCGCTCGCGTCGGAGGTAGTTCTCATCGCTGTCCTCGGTGGACTCGTCGCGTTCGGCACTGATTCGCACTGTCCTATCTGCCACCGAGAGGTCGATGTCCTCGCGGTCGTAGCCCGGCAAGTCCGCCGTAATCTCGAAGGCATCGTCGGTGTCTGCGAGGTCGACCGACACCGACTGGGTTGCCGGGACGGGCATCTCGTCGAACTGGTTGAACTGGCCGCCGAACTGCTCGTTCATCCGCTCGAACATCTTCTCAATCTCCTCGAATGGGTTTCTTCGTGACATAGCAAGGCCCGTAGGGCCGCGACGGCCTTAAGTCTCACCCGCTTGCCAGAAACGACAGATTTCATACGTGACTTCAACGACTAACGATGCGATAGCCAATCGAAAATCCCTCATAAGCACCGTGCAAAGCCACAGTAATGTCGGTCGATGTCGAATCGATAGTGGTCTCCGTTCTGCGGTCACTTCGAGAGCGACTGAAACGGGTTCGACGGGCGGCGAACACGCAGTTTGCGTCGCTGTCGCTCTTTTCGCCGCGCGACATCGTTCTGATAGGGTGGGTAGGAGTGGCGACGCTCATCACCCTGAACGTGGTGTTTCGGTTCGTCATTCGCCGGTTCATCCACCGACAGACCGGCCTGCCGGTCCTCCCCCGGTCGTGGCCGATCAGCATCTTCCAAATACGACTGTTCACGCTCGCACCGGAACGATTGGTGTTGCTCATCGGCGCATCGGTCCTCGTCTTCGGTCTGCTCACCGCCTACGTCTGCAGTGAGCGAGACAGTATCATCCCCGTTCTCGGCGGCGGGTCGGTGCTTCTCGTGCTTACAAATTCCCTTCAGGGCGAGTTCCGCGGTCTCGTCTGGCCGCTCGCCTTCAACGGGTCGTACTACCGGGCCGCGGTCCGAATCACGAATCCCGTTCGATTCGTGCGGACCTACGTGGAAAATCAACTCGAACTCCCGCTCCACGCCACGACCCACCCACCAGGATCGGTCCTCACTCCCTACCTCTTCGACCAACTGTTCGGTTCTGCTCACATCTCGGTCGCCTCGATACAACACGTCTCGATTGCGATGGGTGTGGTCTCGCTCGTTATTTCCGGCTATCTACTGTATCGACTGCTCGGGACGTACTTCGAACCGGAACTCACACAGTACGTGACCTTTCTCTTTGTGCTGCTGCCAGCAGTGCAAATATACTATCTGGCGTCGATTGATGCGGTCATCCTCACCGTGTTCCTCGGAGCGGTGTACTGCTTCACCCGCGAATCGCGTATCATCGCGTGGATTGGCACGTTCTGTTGTCTCGTCCTCGCCGCGTGGCATACGTTCATGGCCGTGTTTCTCGTTCCGGTGCTCGGTGGGATTGCGCTGTATCGCCGCGACCGAATCGGGATGGTCGTCGCCCAATTCATCGGAGTAGCGGCGTTCTACCTCGGCGTCGATGTGGTGCTCGGATACAACTACATAGACTCCTTTCTCATCGCGTCGAAACAACAGACCGTCGCCGCGACCCAGTATATTACCCCGACCGCAGAGCAGGTCCGCACGTCAACGGCCAGCGGTGGATTCCTCCTGTTTGTGGACCCGGTGAAGTACGTCTTCACGCGCATCGAGGACGTTGCCGAAATCGCGCTGTTCTTTACGCCGTATCTCTGTGTGCTCTGTGCTCGCGGGGTGTCGGCACTCCGTGCGCGCCGCGAGGCACTCGTCGTCTTCGCGGTCGGTGTGCTCTCGCTCTGCGGACTGTTCGCGGCGGGCGTCTATCACACCGGCGAAACCGCACGCGGGGCGATGTACATCTACCCGTTCCTCCTCTTGCCCGTCGCCGCACTGTTGCGCTCGGTCGACGTCACTCGTCGGGACAAGTGGGTGCTCGCCGCGCTCGTGTTCGCACAGACGGTACTCATGCAGATAATCGGCTTCTATCGCTGGTGACGAGTCGGCGTATCGGGGACCCAAGACCGGATTCGAATCGTCCCACCCATATACCAGCGACGACGAACGCCGTCACGTATGGCGACCACCGATATCCGCCAGTCGCTCGGACGGTTCCTCCGACGCTGGTTTCTCGCGCCCGGCAAACAGCGCGTCTTCGCGTGGCTCGCGGTCTGTGTTGTTCTCGTGGTACCGCTGTTCAGGCCGCCGCAGTACTCACTCGACCCGCTGTATACCGACCATATGCGCCATGCCTACGCCGCGTGGGCACTGTTGCATATCGGGCCGGGGGTGTTCACGACTCCGATAGCCCACTGGAACTTCGGGGCGAGCCATCCGTTCGTCATGTGGGCGACGCTTCCCCACCTCTATCCGATAGGCTCGCTCGTACTTTTCATGCCGTTCGGGGTGCTGATAAACCTCGAACTGGTGGCCGAACCGCTGGTCAATATGGCGATGGTCATGCTGTTCGGGGTCTGTGGCGTCGTTGGGTCATGGCTCCTCTATCAGACACTCAGCGAGTCGTACGAACCGGCGCTTCTCGGGGTCGTTCTGCTCATCGTCACTCCCTCCTACGTTTTCTGGGGGTTGAACGGGTTTTTCGACACCGTCGCGGTCGTGCTTGCGCTCTCTGGAGTGCGTGCGTACCGGCGTGAAAACCTCAGCAGTTCGATGGTCGCGCTCGTCGGTGCGCTGTCGCTGCACTATCGGCTGTGGTATCTCGGCCCGCTCGCACTGGTCGTCGCATGGCGGTACTGGCAGGCCCGAGACGGCGTCATCGACTGGCGACTCGCTCTTGTGGGCGTTCTCGGTGTGGGGTCGCTGGCATCGTTTTTCCTGACGATTCCTGGATTAGCGGGTCTCTCAGAGAGTCCGCGGTTTCACGCGAACCCGATTGCGCTGACGACCGGTCTCACACCAAATACACTCATTGCGCTCGGGGGTGCCGTCGTGTTGTGCGCGGTGGTGTACCGATACGAATCGGATTTGGTCGCGCTCTCGACGCTTTTACTTGCCACCACGTCGGTGTTCACGCTCACACAGTGGTTTCCGTGGTATCCCGTCCTCCTGACGCCCACACTCGCGCTCGCAGACCGCCGGGAAAGCCACGTCGCGCTCGTCGTTGGGTTCTATCTGCTGACCCTCCTCCACTGGAAATCGGCGAACCCATTTTACTTCTTTCGGATGCTCCTTCGAACGACTATTGGTCTCGGGTGATGAGAGCGTCGAGAGTTTTTCACGGCTATCGGATGCTCTCCGAAATCGACCGATGGCTGGCTCACTCGACGACGTGTTCTGTATCATACGAACCGAGTCGGCGCACCCAGCCATTCTGAGCGATTTCTTCGATGTCCTCGATGGCGTTTTGGGTGCGTTCTTCGTAGAGTCCGGCGTCGACGTCGATGTGAAAGACGTAATCGCCGAGGCGCTCACCACTTGGACGCGATTCGATGCGCGTGAGGTTGATGCGTCGGTCGGCGAAGGGTTCTAAGAGGTCTAAGAGGAGTCCGGGGTAGTTGTCGTTTGGATAGACGATGAGTGAACTCTTTCCGCCCGCCGGTGAGCGTTCTTCGATTGGCGCGACGACGACGAACCGGGTCGCGTTCGAGGTACGGTCTTGAATGTTTGCGGCGAGCACCGTGAGTGAATCACCTGCTGTGTCGGGATGGGCGATTGCTGCAACCGTTGAGTCTTCGCGCGCGCGTTCGACCCCGCGGGCGGTGCTCGTGACCGTTTCGAGCGCGGCGTTCGGATACTCGTTGTCGAGATAGGTACGACACTGGGCGAGTGCCTGTGAGTGACTTGCGACGGTTTCGAACTCTGGATTTTGGGCGAGCAGCGCGTGGCGGATGGGGGTAATGAGTTCGCGCACGACCGCGACCTCGAATTCGGTGAGTGCGTCGAGCGATTCGGTGACGGAGCCTTCGATGCTGTTTTCGACTGGGACGATTCCACGGGTGGCTTCGCCGGTTGCGACTGCTTCGACGATTTCCGTGACCGACTCGCGGAACTCGATGGTTTCGCTCACTGCCCCTGCGGCCCGGTGTGAGTACGTGCCGGCGGGACCGAGCGTGACTGCGTTCATGTCTGTGTCTATCCCTACCGGCGCAAAAGCGCGTTGGGTTGTGTGGGTGTGGCGGGGCGGTAGCGGTGCGGTCCTGGCGGATGGAGGGCGAGGCCCGCGAAGCGGGCCGAGGGCTTCGGCGGTCGGTGCGGTTGCGGTGTGGCCCTCGGTGGATCAAGGGCGAACGAGCGGTGGGCGGTACGAACGAAGTGAGCACCGCCAAAAGCGAACGGGGAGCAAAGCGACCCGTGAGCGGAGCGAGTAAGGGCTTGGGCGGTGCGGTAGCGGTAGTCCTAGCGGTTGTACCGCGAGCGACCGCAGGGAGCGAGCGGGAATTTTTAGTCCAGGTTTTTGCGAGGGGTTGAGCGCGAGCGCAGCGAGCGCGATTCCCCGAAGTAAAAAAGTGGGGGTTCGGAAGACTTTTCAATTACTGCTGGTTATCACCGGCATGGACCTGCCGACGCCTGCGGACTTGCGCGAACGCCGCCACCGCGTCGACCTCACCCAGAGCGCGCTCGCCGAACGCGCCGGTGTCTCCCAGCCGCTGGTTGCCCGTATCGAGGGCGGGGATGTGGACCCGCGACTCTCGACGCTCAGGCGAATCGTCACCGCACTCGACGCCGCAGAGGGTAGTATATTGCGCGCGCGCGACCTGATGCATAGTTCGGTGATTTCGATTGCGCCCGACGATAGCGTCCGAAAGGCCATCGAGCGGATGCGTGAGGAGGGCTACTCACAGCTTCCCGTGGTTCGTGACGGCTATCCGGTAGGAATTATTTCGAATGGCGACGTTCGCCGGGCTGGAACCGACGATACCGCTTCGCTTTCGGTGGCCGACGTGATGCACGAATCGATTACGACCGTGGCCCCCGACGCGACGCTCGATGCGGTCGATACCCATCTCGACCACCACGACGCCGTCATCGTCATCGAAAACGGACAAATGCGCGGTATCATCACCGAGGCCGACGTGGCCGTCCATCTGTCATGACCTCTCGACAACGGAGTGGGTAGGATTCTAGGAGGTTTGCCTCCTGGGGTGCTGTGCGGTTTTGCGGTAGTCCCTAGTGATTGTACCGCGAACGAGCGTAGCGAGTGAGCGGCAGTTTTTAGTCCAGGTTTTTGGAGGGGTTCGACTGAGCGCGAAGCGCGAAGGAGGACCCTCTCTAAAAAAGTGGTGGTTCCTAGTAATGCCGGATTTCCGGCTCGTACTTTCCGTTCTCGCCTTCGAGGATGACTGGTGCGTAGTAGAGTTCAGGCGTACCTTCGTTCCACGCGAGCATCGTATGCTTAATCCAGTTCTCGTCGTCGCGTTCTTGGTACTCCTCTCGCCAGTGAGCACCCCGGAACTCGGTGCGCGCGAGCGCAGAGAGGGTGATGGCCTCTGCGAGGTCGATGAGATTTCTGGTCTCGATGGTGTGTTGGAGGTCGGTGTTAAAGGTTCGAGAGGGGTCGTTGACATAGACATCCTGATAGGCCTCGCGGGCCTCACGGATGTCACGAAGCGCCTGTTTCAGCCCGTCTTCGTTGCGAAAGACGTTCACATTTTCTGTCATAGCCTCTTGCAGCGCAGAACGAATCGGGGCGTGCTGGAGACCATCGTCGCTTTCCAATAAGTGTTCGATGCGCTCGCGTTCAGTCTCTAGGGTGCGCTCGACGGTTTCGTCCATTCCAACCAACTCGCCACCGTCTGCCCGTTCCGGCCCGCCGTCGGCGGCCACGTCGTCGTCAGTCGTATCGAGCGCGCCCGGTGGAACGGGTGTATCGATTTCGTCGGACCCGATGCTCGCGGACGGCCCGGTTTCGATTTCTGCGGGTTCCATCTCCTTGCCGGCGGCGTGACGGCCCGCGCGTGCGCCGAAGATGATGAGTTCGGGCAACGCATTTCCACCCAACCGATTCGAGCCATGCACCGAGACGCAGGCACACTCGCCCGCGGCATAGAGTCCGTCGATACAGGTTTCGCCGTTTTCTGAGACCTCGATGCCGCCCATCTGGTAGTGCTGGCCTGGCTTGACCGGCATCGGGTTCTCCAAGGGGTCCACTCCCTCGAAGTCCTCCGCGAGGTGGACGATGTTTTCGAGTCTATCGGTGATGCGCTCCTCGCCGAGATGGCGCATATCGAGCACGACGTGGTCGTCCTCGTAGCCCCGTCCGGCGTTGACCTCAGTGAGTTCGGCGCGCGCGACGACATCCCGCGAGGCGAGTTCGCCGTCGTTGTTCGCATAGCCACCTTCGAACATGAAGCGCTCGCCCTCTGCGTTGTAGAGGATGCCGCCCTCGCCGCGGACGCCTTCGGAGATGAGGATGCCCGTCGAGGGAAGCGTGGTTGGATGGAACTGGACGAATTCCATGTCTTCGAGTGGGACGCCGGCCCGGTAGGCCATCGCCGGGCCGTCGCCCGTCTGGGCAATGGCGTTCGTGGTGTGGTCGAAGACCTGTCCGGGACCACCAGTAGCGAGGACAACCCCGTTTCGCGCCTTGAATCCGTCGATTTCGCCGGTTTGAATGTCGTAGGCGACGACGCCGTGGCACACGCGGTCTTCGGGGTCGTCGTGGTCAGTCACCGCGAGTTGGCTCACGTACCACTCGTCGTAGACCTGAATCCCGCGTTTGACGACCTGCTCGTACATCGTGTGCAGCAGGTGATGGCCCGTCTCCGCGCCGGCATAGGTCGTGCGCGGGAAGGAAAGTCCCCCGATGGGTCGTTGGCTCATCCGGCCGTCGTCATCCCTCGAAAAGGCCATGCCCCAGTGTTCGAGTTGGATGACCTCGTCGGGACTCTGATGCACCAGCGTCTCGATGGCCGGGGCATCTCCCAAATAATCGGACCCCTTCATCGTATCCTGTGCGTGGGACTCCCACGAGTCGCCCTCGCGGAGCGCGGCGTTGATGCCCCCTTCTGCGGCCCCGGTGTGGCTTCTGACGGGATGGAGTTTCGAGACGAGCGCCACGTCCGCGCCCTCCTCGTGTGCTGCGATTGCCGCCCGAAGGCCGGCCCCGCCCGCGCCGACCACGATAACGTCGTGTTCGTGCATCTCTTATTCGTGGTTTGGCCTACCGAGACTTGAGGCTGTTCATGCTCGGTGTGCCGTTCTGGGTTTCGTGTCTCAAGAAGGTTCGTACTTACAGTGGTTCATCGAGAACCCCCATCTCATCTGAATAGTAACCAATAAACCGAATATCTAAGTAGATGGGTTCTCTGTCGAGTAGCATGAATTGGGAGCAAGGTCATCCAAAGCCAGCACTCAAAGAAGATATTTTGGAATTTCTTCAGGAAAACGACGGCAGCGCAT
>DASSKS010000268.1:0-2724 GCA_035690245.1 Halococcus sp.
GATATAACAAACGTTCCGTCAGTCCCGCCGTGTCACCGGCGGCTCTGCGCTCACCACTTTGCCCAACAGGTCCCGGCGGTCGGCCACCAGCCGATAGGCGTCCTCGCGGAAGCGCTCGTAATCGGAAAACCCGTTCAAAAAGCCAAGGATGTCGAGCGGAATTGTCCCTGTGCGTGCGAGCACTTCCTCAGTGGCTGCCCCGCAGGAGTACACTTCCTCGTCGGTAATCAGGTGGACGCACTCCTCGTAGTCCTCTGGCAGTCGGTCGCGGTCTTCCTCGGTGAGTGCGGAAAACCCCACGGGGTCGAACTCGCCGTTTCTGACGGCCCAGTCGGTCCACCACGTACAGAAGCCACAGTCGTCGTCGTAGACGAGTCGCGGCCGGTCGGTGTCCATGCGCTGGCTACGGCCCCCGGATGAAAAGTAGCTACGGTTGTCTCATTCGTCGACGACATCCTCCCAGTAATCCACCCCGTTCTCTTGCCGGAAGTACCCGGAAAGGATTCGGTCGTCCTCGTCCCCACCGGGTGGCGAGCCAGCGTAGACGCCGAAAGTCGCAGAATCGGGATACACAGTGACATCGGGGTCATTCATCGTCGAGATGACGAGATACCGGAGCACTTCGTCGGAATCGTTAACCACTCGATGGCCGCCCTCCTCGCCAGTCGGCAGGGCGACGTATGTTCCCGAAGACAGCGGGTGGTGTTCACCGGCGAGGCGCAGGGTTCCGGTCCCCGAGAGAACGAACAGCGCTTCTTCGTTTCCGGCGTGGTAGTGATACGGCCACGCCTGTTCGCCCGCCGGAAGTTCGTAGAGGCTACAGCCGAGGCGTTCGCCACCGGCTGCCGCGCCGAGTTGTTTGCGCCGAAAGCCAGTACTACCAGGACCAACGCCGCTCCAGTCGATATCGTCTTCGTGTACGGGCATCGAGCGCACCGAGACACCGCGCGCGGATATACCATCGGTCCGATTATGTGAACAGCCGCCAGTGATACCAGCTCCCTCCTCTGAAACGAATTCGGATTCCCGGCTGACAGTATAGCTGAACCCAACGTTGATACAGACTGACCGCGAACATACGACATGGATTGCAGAGTCGTTGTCGAGGCCGCAATCCCGGTCTATGATGTCGAGACGGCGGACGAGGCGGTGCGAATCGCCATCTCGAAGACCGGCGAGATGTTGAACCCAGACCTGAACTACGTCGAAATCGAGATGGGTTCGCGGACATCTCCCTCCGGTGAGGACCTAGAGCCTGCGTTCATCGTCGCTGACGAGGCACTCGTCGCGCTCGAACTCGAAATGACCGTTTTTAATGTCGAGCGCGAAGAACACGCCGCGCGCATCGCGCGCAAGGAAATCGGGCAGCGACTCGAAAACATCCCGCTCGATGTGCTCGATATCGAGGTGCTCGAAACGGATGACGAAAACGACGAGACAGATGACGAAAACGACGAACCGTCCGAGGGACAGACAGACGAGGACGTACTCCCCGAGTTCGAAGAGTTACTCGAAGACAACTGATTGAGATGGCTCTCTGAAGTAGATTGGCCGAAGAAACGCCGTTTTTTCCTTAATCCGCGGTTGCGGGGACCGTCTCGCTTTCAGAGCGTCGCATATCGGCGGTGATGCCGTCAGCGAGCGCAAAGACCGCAGCCTTGTGGTCGGTCTTTGACTGGTGAATCGAGGTCGGTCTGACGCCGAGTGAATCGTAGGATTCGTACTCGACGGACGTTCCTGTCCGCGCTTCGTGGTGTTTGCGTACCTCTGCAAGCAGGCCGTGGAGGTGGATAAGCTCCTGCTTTTTCATGGGCGTTCTGCCCTAGTAACTGGAGGGTAATAGTAGTACCCCGAGATTCGTTAACACACATCTGCTGAAAAAAAGCCCTCTTGTGGCGTCTGACGCGGTATCTATCACGAAATGTATACTCAGAGTCGAAACGAATCGACCAATCCCTGACTCAGTCACAACAACCAGTATCGGGAAACAGGTCTCCGATACGACACTCGCACGCCGTCTTCGCACGACGAGATGATTATCGAAGTTGTTTCAAGGTACTGAGGTCGCGGTCGGTCCGCATGAACTCGGTGATTCGATAACTGGCGTGACAGTTCGGACAGTGAAACAGGGCATCGCTCGCGGGGAGGTCACGCGGCGTTGCGCGCCAGTGTTTCGCACACTCCGGACACAAAAGTTGGACGGCTGCTTCGTCCATAGCGTTCCGATGGGGGACGGGGACAAAAAAGTTTGCGTCAGTTGGCTGAGTTATCAGGGGCTACTCGCCGTTTCTCGATGAGCGCGATACAGAATCGGCTGTCATCTCAAATCGAAATATTGTATCGAATAGCTGTCATATATCACGTGGTGTGTGAGGCTGCCCGTGCTGTCCGCCGGGCTTGTTCGACCGACCGGCCCTCCCGTAAAACGGCATCCACAAACAGTTCTCCTGCCTTGTACGACGACCGGACCATCGGCCCGCTCGCACAGTACAAAAAGTCGAGTTCCTCCTCGGCGACTCGCCGCCACGTCTCGAATTTATCGGGGTGAACATACGATGAAACGTCGAGATGCGAACGCGATGGCTGGAGGTACTGTCCGAGCGTCACTACATCCACATCTGCCTCCCGCAGGTCAGAGAGGGTCTGATAGACCTCGTGGTCGTACTCGCCAACGCCGAGCATGATGGAGGTTTTTGTGTAGATTTCGGAGTCGCGTTCTACTTG
>DASSKS010000269.1:0-4320 GCA_035690245.1 Halococcus sp.
TCTCGGGATTCGCGATTTTACTCACGGATGCGCGCGGCCCGCCGGCCCGAGGGAAAGTACATCCACAACGAGCGCATCCCTGATGAAGCCTATCGGCTCGATTCAGACCCAGACGAAATCGAGAACATTCACGGGGAAGACGACCCCGTCATCGCGGGCCTCAAAGACACCCTCGCCGAGTTCGAGGGCGACCGCGACGGCTGGGAAGCAGTTGAGGATGAGGAAGTCCTCTCGGACATGGGCGACGACGCGAAACAGCGCCTCGAAGATTTAGGGTATATCGAATAGGTCTCAGCGCGCAGTACCCTTCTCGCGGCGTCGAGCGAGAACGACGAGCACGCTGTGTTCGAAAATCGTCCAAACGCCAGCACCCATAGAGACTACCCCGACAGCCATCGCCCCCACACCGAGCCAATAGACCGCTACGCACAGTTGTAGTCCAGATATCGGACCGCACGAAAATCCCAGGGCGAATCCTCCGAGATAGAATACGAGCAATCCCAATGCAATCAGACCAACGCTACCGACCACTCTCCGTAGTTCGTTCGACATCGTGAATCACGAGATAATAGTCCTTCTATTATCATAACCATTTCGACTATTCGAATAGCCTCGTATGTTCACTCGCTAATGTTCTCGCGTTCCCACGCCCGAACAAGTACAGTAAGCATCCGATTTACCGGCACTGGTTTCGCCGCGCGCTCGACTACAGCCCCATTGATGGCGTCGATTTCGGTTCGATTTCCATTCTGTACGTCCTGAAGCATCGAGGAAGTGTTTTCGGCGGTCACGTCGATGACTGATTCGAGTGCTGCGATCGCTTCTTTCTCCGAGAGGTCGATGCCTTGCTTGCGGGCGACGCGGGCGGTTTCGCGGGCAGCCTCGGTGGCGACCGTTTTGAGTGGGTCATCCCGAAGCGCACCGTTTTCGACGCGGGCGAGCGCCGTGGTTGGATTGATGCCTGCGTTGATGGCGAGCTTGTTCCACTGCTGTCGGGGCATTTCGTCTGTGACGGTGGTTTCGATGCCTGCCGCCCGGAACGCGCGCCCGACGCGCTCGGCTGGTTCTGAGTGACCACCGTCGGGTGCGCCGAGGGTGATTTCGCCGATGCCGGTACAGCGAACCCGGCCCGGTCCGTCGAGTCGTGCGCCGTAGGTACACGTCCCCGCGAGAACGGTGTCGAGATGACTGGCGAGGATTTCCTCGTTACCCAATCCGTTTTGAAGCGAACAGGTGAATCTGAGGTCACAGCCAGCGAGCGCACGGGCGGCTGTTTCGGTATCGAACGATTTGACCGTGACGAGTGCGAGGTCAGCGCGGTCTGGAGCCGTGGTGTGCGCGTTGGGATAGACGGTGAAATCGAACACGCCAGAAACATGGAGACCAGAGTCATCGACGGCTTCGATGTGGGGGTCGCGCCCGACCAGCGTCACGTGGTGTTCGCGTGCGAGTAATCCGCCGACGAGGCTGCCGAGACTCCCCGCACCGAAGACGACGATGTTCATCTACTCGAAATAGACGATGACTGGATAATAACCGACCGGATGCGGTTGCGGCGCGGAGCGGTGGCGGTGCGGTTCCTGGTGGATGAAGGGCGAGACGAGTGAACGGAGTGAGCGAGTCGAGGGCTTCTACGGTGCTGTGCGGTTGCGGAGGCGGTGAGTGCTAGCGGTTGTACCGTGAACGAGCCGCCGAAGGCGGCGAGTGAGCGGCAGTTTTTAGTCCAGGTTTTTGCGAGGAGTGGTGGCCGACCGCAGGGAGGCCACCCGACGAGGAAAAAAGTGGGTTTTAAGCACTCCGGCGTTCACGCGCCTTCCGGCGGAGGTTTTGATAGCCGCATTTCCGACAGCTATCCGCGCGGGCGGCGTTGCGCGCGTTACACCGCATACAGATCATCTTATCGAGGATACGTGCTTCTGCCTGCTCGAATCTGGCCATACCACTCGATATCGGTCTGTGGGGTTAAGCGTTTCCGAAGCCATCGAACGGAACTACCCTGCGTGCTCGTCCGCGAGATACTCGTCTTGGATGGCAATAATGTCACTCGAATCTTCACAATCTGCGTACCGCCGAAGCGGTTCGTCGTTGAGTTCCAAGAAGGTATGTCCCCACCGAAACTTCGAGAGCAACTCCTCGGCGTGAGTGCGTTCGCCGAGGATACAGAGCGCGCCGGCGAGCGCCTCGACGGTAGTGAGTTGGAATGGCGTGCCGTAGTTCACGGGATTGGCCGCGACGAGGAAGGGAAGCGCCCGGTGTGGCCCGCGAAGCGAAAACCGCTCCTCGCGGGCGGTCTCCCACGAACAATCCAGTGCGATGAGTCGGTTTGAACTATCGGCGGGCGAGAGCGCGCGCTCTGCGTGTGGATTCAGTACGATTCCAGCGGGCGTCGCGCGCGCAGACCGATGGAGCGAAGCGAGGTCGAAGCGCGCGAGTTTCCGGGCGGTGCATTTTTCGGGGTCGTCGTCACCCTCGTACCGAACGTGTATCTCCACAGTAGCGGTTACACAGGGGGAACCAAAAGTGCTGTACTGAACGCTCAACGAATCGATTCGTACTGGTCTGTGAGTTTGTCGATGGCCTGTCCGAGCTGTTCGCGTTCGTACTCTGCGAGGTCCCAGTCGACGACTTCTGCCCCATCACCCGTGAGTTTCACCGGAACGCCGATACTCACGCCCTCGTGGCCGTACTCACCGTCGAGAACTATCGAACCGGGAAGCACAGTGCCCGTATCCCGGATGATGGATTCGACCACGTGGCCAACACCGGTCGCGGGTCCCCACTGGGTTGCGCCTTTACGCTCGATGACGTTCATCGCGCTCTCTTGGAGGGATTCGAGGATGTCATCGCGCTCGTCGTCCGAGAAATCGGGGTCCCGACCGTCGATACGCACCTTCGAGAACACCGGAACCTGGTCGTCGCCGTGCTCGCCGAGAATTGTGGCTTCGACGTTTTTGACCTGTGTATCGAAGCGTTCAGCGAGCACGTATCTGAATCTGGCCGAGTCGAGGCGACCGCCGAAGCCGATGACGTGTTCGCGCGGGCGGTCGCCGGTCTCGTAGAGGTGGCGATTCATCAGATCCATCGGGTTCGAGGTCGTGACCGAGATGAAGTCCTCGGTGTGTTCTTCGAGCGACGAACCGATATCGGCCATGACGGGCGCGTTGTCCTCGCCCAAATCGAGGCGGCTCTGGCCGGGTTCGCGCGGGATACCAGCAGTAATGACCACCACATCAGAGCCAGCGGTGTCCTCGTAGGTTCCCTGCGTGATGGTGGTGTTCGAATCGTAGGCCACGCCGTGATTTGCGTCCGCTGCCTGTCCGATGGTGGTATCTTCTTGGTCGGGGATATCCACGAACACGAGTTCGTCGGCGATGTCACGAAGCGCGATGTTGTAGCCGGCGGCCGCTCCCACTGTTCCTGCCGCACCAACCACACTCACTTTCACCATGTCATCGAAAACGACTCGCGGCGCGGGCTAAAGCGCTTCGAAACCGCACTTTCACTTTTCATCGCAGGAGTTCGCGCGCTCACCCGTTGCTCACGGGCACAAAACAGCACACAGAAGCCGCCGATTCTGCCAGCAGAATTCGTGTCCAGTGCTATCATCCCTACATCAACCTTTAACAGCTATCGAAGCCATGGAAGAGGTGGAGGACAGACAATGCCTGAACAATCGAACGCGGAGCTTCCACCGCTTCCGTATGACTACGACGCGCTCGAACCGCACATCTCAGAACAGGTGCTCAACTGGCACCACGACACCCACCATCAGGGCTACGTCAACGGCCTAAATAGCGCAGAGGAGACGCTCGCCGAAAATCGTTCCTCGGGCGATTACGGTAGTACTGGTAACGCCCTCGGTGCCGTCACCCACAACGGCTGTGGACACTACCTCCACACGCTGTTCTGGGAGAACATGGCCCCCAACGGCGGCGGCGAACCCGATGGCGACCTCGCTGAGCGCATCGAGGAAGATTTCGGTTCCTACGAGGGCTGGAAGGGCGAGTTCGAGACCGCTGCGTCGAGTGCGTCTGGCTGGGCGCTGCTCATCTACGACCCGGTAGCCAAACAGCTCCGTAACGTCGCAGTTGACAACCACGACGAGGGCGCACTCTGGGGTTCACATCCGATTCTCGCGCTCGATGTCTGGGAACACTCGTATTACTACGACTACGGCCCAGACCGCGGCAGTTTCATCGACGCCTTCTTCGAGGTCGTCGATTGGGACAACACCGCAGACGAGTACGAGAAGGTCGTCTCGACCTACGAGTAAATCCCTCAGTTCACGATTTTTTCTCGGAATCGAATAGCGGGCAGTGT
>DASSKS010000270.1:0-2161 GCA_035690245.1 Halococcus sp.
CGACTACCGCATCTCACGAGGGAGTACGAGTCCCGAGTTCGTTCGGGGGAACTTCGGCGGCAAACGGCTCCACGATGTCGTCTATGTGACCGCCAACGACTGGTATGCAAAGACCAAAGACGACATCAACGCCGAAATCCATGCTCTCGATTTCGTGGACCGTGACCTGTTCGATGGACGGACTTCCCACCCAAAAACCGTTGCTGCCGCCGCGCGTGAGGCCGCAGAAGCACACCCCGATAAGCGACTCGTCGTTCATTTCATGCAGCCACACCACCCGTTTCTCGGGCCGACCGGGGAACGCTTCGATATCGGTGATGACCACTTCTTTCAGGGCCGACTCGGCGACACTATCCGAGAAACGGATGTGACTCACGAAGACGTAATGCAGGCCTACCGTGAGAATCTAGATATCGTCCTCGCGGAGGTCGAACCGCTACTCGATGACCTGCAGGGAAAGACCGTCGTGAGCGCCGACCACGGCGAACTCCTCGGCGACCGCGAACGACCGATACCGATACGGACCTACCGCCATCCAGAAGGCGTCTACGTCGATGGCTTGGTGAAAGTTCCGTGGCACAGCTATCAAAACGGCGAACGACGGGAAATCGTCGCCGAACCACCGGTCCGAGAAACGGACGAACACGACACAGAAATGATAGAAAAACGCCTCCAACAGTTGGGCTATCGGGTTTGACGATGGTTTCGCGCCCCAATGTCGTGGTCGTGGTGATGGATACCGCGCGCGCCAGAGAAACCATCCGGTCGGGCCATCGTGACACCACGTTGCCGGCCCTCGACCGACTCGCCGAGGAAGGAACCGAGTACACACAGGCCTTTTCAAGCGCGCCGTGGACGCTTCCCTCCCACGCCTCGCTGTTTACGGGTACGTACTCCTCGAAACACGGCGCGCACGCGGGCCACAAACGCCTCGACGATAGCCTCCCGACGCTTGCCGAGGCCTTCCAATCGAACGGCTACGAAACCGTCGCAGTCTCGAACAACACGTGGATTTCAGAGGAGTTTGGCTTCGCCCGTGGGTTCGATACAGTGTACAAGACGTGGCAGTACGTCCAAACCGACACCGACCTCGGCGAAATCGCCCGGACGAAACGAGGGACCGAGATGGTCCGCGCGCTCGCCGCACGGCTGGTCGAGGGCAATCCGGCAGTCAACGTCGCTAACGCCGTCTATGGACAGTTCTTCCGCAAACGAAACGACGACGGTGCTCGGCGGACGAACGAGTGGCTGCGGAACTGGCTCGGGGACCGAACGCGCGACGACCCGTTTTTCCTGTTCGTCAACTACCTCGAACCCCACCTCGAATATCGTCCGCAGAAAGCGCTCGCCGAGCAGTGTTTGCCCGATGGCGTGACCTACGACGAGGCGATGGACGTTCCACAGGACGCATGGGAGTACATCGCGGGCGATGGTTCCCTCTCCGACCGAGAACTCGAAATACTCCGTGCGCTCTACCGTGCGGAGATCACCTATCTCGACGGACGAATCGGTGAACTCAGAGAACACATAGAAGCCGCCGGTGAGTTCGAGAACACGGTGTTCGTCGTGACGAGCGACCACGGCGAGAACATCGGCGACCACGGCATGATGGACCACCAGTACTGTCTGTACGATACACTCCTCCACGTTCCGCTGGTCGTTCACGGTGCGGGGTTCGAGGATGGCCGGGTCGATGACCTCGTCCAACTCACGGACCTCGCGCCGACGCTGCTCGATACAGCCGACATCGACGCGCCCGAAATGCGCGACGGATTTCAGGGACAGTCGTTTCACCCGGAGGCAAAGATAGAATCCAGAGCACACGCCATCGCCGAGTACATGGCTCCACAGCCCTCGATGGAGGCGCTCCGTGAGGAGGTCGGGCCGCTTTCGGACGACGTGACCCGACTCGACCGCTCGCTGCGAACCATCCGAACCGACGAAGAGAAATTGATTCGAGGGTCGGACGGTACCCGCGAGTTCTACGAACTGCGAAACGACCCGGACGAGTCGAAAAACCTCGCGGCTGAAAAATCAGAACGGGTTACTGCGCTCGAAACGGTACTTGCAGACTGGCTCGATTCGTTCGAACATACGGACGCATCCGGGTCGGTCTCGATGAGTGCTTCGACGCAAGCCCGACTCGAAGACCTCGGGTATC
>DASSKS010000271.1:0-2202 GCA_035690245.1 Halococcus sp.
CGAGATGCGTTTTCCCGGTCGCGGACTGGCGCTCGATGGAAAAGTAAAACTCCCCGCAGCGGTTGACCCCGAAAACGCTACCGCACGACTGAGCGATACCGGCACGCTCGAAATCGAACTCCCGAAACGAGTGAAGACTACCGACGAACCGATCAGGATTTCGATGGACGAACAAGAAGACACAGACAACGACACAGACGAGAACTGACAGTCATACTGGAAAATCGGCATCCGGGCCGACCACGCGGTCGGGTTCGTCTGGAACGCGCCAGTCGGTCGTGAGTTCTAAAAACTGGACGAGGATGCGGCCCGTCGCGCCCCAGACGACGTAGCCACCGACGCGAAAGAAATGGAGGCGAATATCGCCGTAGTAAGGGTGGTCGCGGCGTTCTGAATCGTAGTTCGCGGGGTCGGTGAGTTCTTCGAGGGGGAGGACGACGACTTCTGCGACCTCGCGCTCGTCGGGGACGTACTCGCGGTCTGGAACCCGCGCGACGAACGGTCGGATGGCATAGCGCGAGGTCGTTCGAATATCGTCGAGTCGGCCGATGACTTCTGCGCTATCGGGGTCGAGACCGATTTCTTCGCGCGCTTCGCGCAGCGCCGTCGCCGTCAGGTTTTCGTCGATTGGTTCGCGTCCGCCGCCGGGAAAGCTCATCTGGCCGGGGTGTTCACCGAGGTGGTCTGCGCGCTTCGTAAAGAGGAGATATGCGTCATCGTCTGCGTCACTGCGGGTGATGACCGGAACGAGCACGGCTGCGTCGCGCTGTTCGTCGGTGACCGCCGTGGCCGAATGGTCGGCCACCCGCGAGAGGTCCATATCCGGCAAAGGAACCGACGGGGCTTAATTCGTCCGTTCGAGTACCCTCACTGTGCTATCGTATCGCCGCATCGAGGCGTTCGCGCACACCGTCGAGTTCGACTGCACTCCAGACTTCGATGTCGTAGCTCACGTCGAGCAAGTCCTCGATGCGCTCTTCGTCTCCCTCCGAAACAGCACGCGCCGCATCCGCACGAAAGCGCGTTTCGAGCACGTCCCCGAGTTCTTCGCTATCGGGCGTGCGCTTTTCGATAGTCAAGATGTGCGGTAAATCCTCTGCTCCCTCGGGAAGCGTTGGAAACGCGGTCGGGCCGGCGGCGAGCAGCCTCTCGCCTACAATTTCGCTATCGGGTTCGAACGCGACGAGGCGGTAGGCCGCGAGCGCGCCCTCGATGTTTTCACCCTCGAACGCCACACCGCGCTTGAACGCGAGTTCTTCACCTGCCTGTACCAGTTCTGCACGGGTGAGCGCTCCGAAGAGGTCGACCACGCCCGCGAGTTCGTCGTGGGTCAACTTCATTACCCGCCCGTTGTCCGGGACCACAGTTTAGCCCTTCTCCGCTGTGAGGTCTGTTCGAGCAGCCTGTCGGACCTCTGTGGGGTCGAGCGGTGCATCCGTCCACGCCGGAAGTCGGGTGTCTTCGTCGGGTGGCCCGATGGCCCGTGCGTACTGTGCGACCTGCTCGCGTTCTGCCGCCGAGTCGTAATCGAGACCATTATATTCGGCATCGGCAGCGTACTGGCGGACGAATCTCTCCGCGACCCGTTCGTAGCGCGCGGGAAGTGCCTCGTAGTTAGGGGCGATGCCGTGTTCTTCGACAGTGCGAAAAAGCGCCCGCCCGACCTCGTGGCTCATCGTCGCCAGCCCTTCCGTGCCCGAAACGCCGCGGTGGTCGTGGACATACCTCCCGAGGTCGACCTGTGCTGTGCCCGCGAAACCTGCGACTTCGAAAGTCGTCCCCAAACTATCGATTTCGAGTCCCCACCCGCGACCGAGACGCACCTGTTTTGCGAGGTCGCCCGTGAGCGCAAACTCGCCAGCGAGCGCGTAGCGAAACGAATCGAGAAAATCCAAAATATCACCGATGTGGTGCTCACGAAGCGCACGCACGAGCGGCGCATAAAACAGTCGAAACAGCCGACCGAACAGTCGATTTTGCTCGATGCGGGCGTAGTAGCCCTTCACGAACTCGAATTCATCGAGCGGCGCACAGAGTTTCGGGACATCCGCCGGCGAGTACGAGGTCGCGTCGGCATCGTGGACCACGATACAGTCGTGTTCGCTCGCAAGACCGAGTGCGAGCCAAACGTCACGCCCCTTACCGCCCGCACCGGCGAGTCCACAGTCTGTGAGCAGTGCCCGGAGTCGGGGACCGCCACAC
>DASSKS010000272.1:0-2916 GCA_035690245.1 Halococcus sp.
CTCTTACTCCGAGTGATCAGGCCTGAACGTCCAAGAGGGCGCGGGACCGTACAGTCGCTCGTCGGTGTCGTCAGTATACGGCATCTTATCGGGTGCTTCGAGGAGTTCGAGATACAGTCCCCACTCCACTCGGCAGTACACGTACGTCAAGTCCTCTGTCGGTCCATCGTCGTTCGTCTGTGGACCGTCGAGCACCGTCACGTCGTCGCGCGCAACCATTGCATCGACTGCCGTGTCAATGTGTTCAACTTCCAGTGCAAGATGCATCGCTCCGATATCGGAGTTCTTCGGTGGCGTCTCGTCCTGATCGGGAGCGTCCCACTCGAACAATTCGAGATTCATCGTCGGACCACATCGCAACATCGCCAATGATGCGCGCGCGTCTGGATGCACATCGAGACGCCGTTTCATCGAATCGCCATCGGAATCACCGAACGGCCCCTTTCGATACAGCACGTCGCAGTCGAGAGCATCAACGAAAAAGTCAACCGCTTCGTCGAGGTCCGGCACGGTAATCCCGATGTGATGGACGTTTCTCGCCGTCAAGGGGTGTTCGTCGGTCATACCACACGCGAGAAGGGGAGGCCATAGTTCACTTTCGGAGGAGAACGATACCGTCTCCCAGCGAATTAACGGGTTCCGTGAGGAGAACGTCGTACCCGATGCTTTGAGCAGTGTCAGCGAGCCAGTTCATGCTGATTTGATACTCATCATTCCGGTTGAGAACATTCTCACCGGCTATCAAGCACAGAACACCACCGGGCGCGTGTTGCAGGACCAACTCAAAGCTGAGAAAGAAGAACTCACCTACACAGCCAACGCCGAACCGTTCGGGACCGATTGGCCCTCGGTGTCGAACATCGTTCGGACGACCGTCGAGGACGAGACCGGGAAAACGAGCAAGCCCGTTACCCGCGTCACGATTCCCGCCGACTGGGTGACGACGGTCGAAGGATTGAGCGGCCACGCGGCTCAGTTCGGCCTGCTGGATTTCGCGCGGACAGTGAATCCAAAGACGATTGCGTTGATTCATGGGACGGATTACGCGCAGGACCATCTCGCCACGCATCTTGCGAAGAACGTCGAGAGCGTCCAACAGGCAACGCGCAGTCGGATGCTCACGCCGATAGCCATCTCACGCGACATCGACGTTGACACGCCCGCGTTGTCGCCTGAACACGTCGATGGTGACGATCTTTCCGTGCCTGAGCAAATCGAAGTCCTCCAAGAGCAGATGTCGGCGATGAGCGAGGACCTCGCCGCCGCGCGGAAGGATGCTAGCCCCTCTGAGGCAGAAATACGCCGGCTAATTCGGGATGAAATCGAAGTAGATAAATCCGAGTGATTGATACATCAACCCAGACAATGATGGACGACCTCACCGCCTTCCAGCGGGATGTCCTGTACGTGATCGCCAGTATGGAAGACGACCCATACCCGCACGGACTCTCGATCAAAAACGAACTCGAACAGCATTACTCAGTCGAGATCAACCACGGACGACTGTATCCGAACCTTGACCAGTTGGTAGAGATGGGACTGGTCGAGAAAGGCACGCTCGACAAGCGCACGAACTCCTATACACTCACCCAGCGTGGCTACCGGGAGATCGACGCTCGCCGCGAGTGGGAAAACCAGTATCTCGATGCCGATGCCGGAACGTGAGCCGTCCGGTGAAACGTCAACATAGCAATCTCATAGCACTACTCCGATACATCGTCAGAAACGGAGTCATCAGGCAAGAGTGGAGACGAAATATCTATGTTTTCAGACTTTTGGAGGCGATCTCGTGCAGAGGATAGATCACCGCACACTAGCTGTGTGGGCGCAAAATTCAGCATTCCTATTGGGGAATCATCCATTCCATTATAGACCGCCTCGATACCGTCACGTGAGTACAGTTCGTGCCAAAACGACGTTCCCTCTGGACTCTCAGCCAGTTCGTCCCACAATTCACGGTGCGTGCCGGTCTGTGTCCATTCTTCAAGCGAATCGAAATCACGCCAATATTGGCGGATGATGAAATGCGGCGGTAACAACGAAAATATCACTTCTTCATTGTGGAGCAAGCCCTCCGGTGTGAGTTCGTCCGAATCTCTCACTCCACCCACGCTATCAATGATTTGATAGCCGTATTTTATCAATTTCCAAAATCCTTTGACTGATTCTGCTCGCATACCCGCCCGGACAATAACCAAATCGGGATAGTTAGAAAGATCGACTGTCTGTCTATTGGGGTCTGTCATGATTCGTCTGCTTAGTATGTGCTGATACCACCACATGAATCTACCGACGACACCGAATTAAGGGTAGAATTGATGAAGCCGTCACCGTTATTATCATGAGCAGACGAATGAAAGTAGAGATGGAACCAAAGGATGATATCGAATATATCGTCAACTCCAGTTCACAGTTCGAGGTCCTGCAAACGCTTCGAGAACGCAAGGAAACAGTCTCGAAAAACGAATTGGAAAGTGAAACTGGGTTGTCTCGGTCAACAATAGACCGGGCCATCCGTGACTCCACTGAGCGAAGCTGGGTTGAAGAAAAAAGTAGGAGTCAATATGCCATTACCTCAGTCGGCGAAGCCATAGTGTCTTCGTATGGGAATTTCTATGACACTATCGCAGAAGCACAGGCCAAGACAAAACTGCTCAACAATCTTGGAGATAATATTGAAACCCCATCAATCGAGGTACTCAGCGAGGCGAAAACGGTCGAATACCCAGCTAAAGACCCATTTAAAGGCTGGAAACGCGCTTCAGATGAAGTTTCGAGTCGAGTCGAAGAAGGGTTGGAATCCTATCGAGGCATGAACCCTGTCGTCACCACCGCAGGGAACGAAATGGGACGGAAGATACTTTCAGAAGCAGATGAGGCAGAACTCATCATTGATGAAGGCGTGCTCGAAATGTC
>DASSKS010000273.1:0-3234 GCA_035690245.1 Halococcus sp.
AGACGCTGCTCTCGTATGTCGATCCGGGATTCTGTTGTCCGGTTTCGATGTCGACCGGCGTCGCGCTCGTGCTCGATACATTCGATGATGGGAACCTCTCGGAGTATTTCGAGAAGCTCACTAGTCGTGATGGCGACGAGCATATCGAGGGCGCGATGTTTCTCACCGAAAAACAGGGCGGCAGCGATGTCGGTGCGAACGAAACCGTTGCCGAGAAAGCCGAGGATGGCACCTACCGCCTGACTGGTGAGAAGTGGTTTTGCTCCAATATCGACGCCGAGGGCGCGCTCGCGCTGGCCCGCCGGCCCGACGCACCAGAGGGTACGGCTGGTCTCTCGTTGTTTCTGGTGCCGCGCACCAAATCGGATGGCGAGGTCAACGACGCACTCTTTCGCCGGCTGAAGGACAAGTTGGGAACGATTTCGGTGCCCACGGGCGAAATCGAGTTCCGCGGCGCGGAGGCATATTTGGTTGGCGACCCCGAAAACGGCTTCCGGCAGATGACCGAGATGTTGAATTTCGAGCGGCTCTCGAACGCCACCGGCGCAGTAGGAATCATGGGCCGCGCCCTCTTGGAATCGAAGGTTCAGGCCGCAACCCGCGAGGCGTTTGGGAAGGTGATTCAAGAGTATCCGCTGATGCGCCGCGATTTGGTGGATATGACTGTGGACTACGAGGCCGCCGCCGCGTTCACGTTCGACTGTGCGCGCCTGCTCGACCAGTACGAACGCGAGGGGAGTGAAAAAGCGTTCAAACTCCTGCGTGCGCTCGTCCCGATTGCGAAGCAGGTGACCGCGCGGATGGCCGTCGAAACCGCCTCGTATGCCTGTGAGGTGCTCGGCGGCAACGGCTACGTCAGGGAGTTCGTCACGCCGCGCCTGCTCCGTGACGCACAGGTGTTGCCCATCTGGGAAGGCACCTCGAACGTTCTGAGCCTCGATTTGCTCCGGGCGCTGGAGCGCGAAAACGCTCACGAAGCGCTCCTGCCTGCGATTCGAGACACACTCGACACTGTGAAACACCCCTCCCTCAGCGAAAGCGCAGATGCAGTCGAAGACGAGTTCGCGGGTTTGCAGGAGGCACTCGCACATCTCGCCGGCGCGGACATCGACTACGCCCAGTTGCAGGCGAAAGAACTCGCAGAATACGTCTTCGATGTCTATACCGCCTCGCTCCTGCTCGGGGAGGCACAGGCACAACTCGAAGGGGAGGGAGACGCCCGAAAGGCGCTGGTCGCAACGCGGTTCGTGGATACCCGACTGACAGAGCGCGACGCGCGCGGAATCACCGACGGCGAGCGCTTTGCCATCGAACGGTTCGACCCAATCGTCCGGTATGCCCCCGTCGCGCCGGAGACGCTTACCGAGTCAGTGGCAGCCGACGACTGACGGGCGGCTTCGTCACTCACTCGAAGTAGGTTTTGTAGGCTTCGAGCGTTTCTTCGATGTCCTCGTCGGTGTGTGCATCACTGATGAACTGGGATTCGAGCTGATTCGCGGTCAGGAGAATCCCTTCGTCCAGCATTGCAGGCCGGAACAGCCGGTCCCAGCGCTCGGTTTCAGCGCGCTCGACATCGGACGCGCGTTCGATGTCAGCCGTGTGGCGCGTGAACACCACCTTGAACATACTGTCAGTGCCCAAAACCGTATAGCTGGGCGCGCGGTCTTCGAGGATGTCCCCGAGTCCAGTTCTGAGTTCTCTGCCGAGTCGGTTTACGTGGTCATAGACATCGTTTTCTGCGGCATAGCGCAGGGTTTCGAGACCCGCAGCCATCGCCACCGGATGGCCGGAAAAGGTCCCGGACTGGAAAACGTCGCCGACGGGAGTGAACGATTCGAGGATTTCTGCGGGACCGCCGACCGCACCCGCCGGAAAGCCTCCGCCGATGATTTTGGCGAACGTCGTGAGGTCCGGCGTCACGCCGAATTTCCCTTGGACGCATTGGAGTCCGCCGACGCGAAAGCCCGTCATCACCTCGTCGAAAATCAAGAGCGCGCCGTACTCGTCACACACCTCGCGCAGGCGCTCGTGATAGCCCTCTCTGGGCATCACACCCGCAGTATTTCCGAGGAGGGGTTCGGTCAGGACGGCGGCGATATCGTCGCCATGAGCCTCGAAGACTCTCTCGATTGCGTCAGTATCGTTGAACGGCACAGGGATGGTGTGCTCGGCGAATACTTGGGGGATGCCGGGCGAGGAGGGTCGCGGGTGTTCGGACGGTCCCTCAACGAGGGTGGATTCCTGTGCGCCGTGATAGCCGCCAGCCATTACGACGATTTTATCCCGGCCAGTGTAGCCACGCGCAAGGCGTACCGCTGAAACTGTGGCTTCGGTGCCCGAGTTCACGAACCGCAACATTTCGACGCTCGGGACGTGGCGAGCGACGAATTCGGCGAGTTCGACCTCGATTTCGGTGGGTGCGCCGTACATCGGTCCCTCACTCAGCGTCGATTGGACCACTGCGCGCACCGATTCGGGAAGGTCGTGGCCCAGCAAGAGCGGACCGTAGCCCATCACGTAGTCGATATAGCGATTGCCATCTGCGTCGATGATGTGGCCGCCGTCGCCGCGTGCGGCAAACGCCGGATAGGGGCGGGTTGCTCTGACTGAGGAGTTCACGCCACCCGGCAGTACGGAGAGCGCGCGGTCGTAGAGGTCGCGCGAGCGTTCGCGGTTCATGCGCCGGGTTGAACCGCTGGGCTGAAAGTCGTTACTCGATGCGCTTCACCAATCCTCGTCGTCGACGTAGGGATAGCTCCAAATCGTCACCTGCAACACGACCGCTTTGAACCATGCGTGGTACATTCCATCTACTTCCTCGTCGGTGTGGTCGCCGTTGGTCAGAAAGTCCCTGATGGTCGCCGTGATGGGGAAAATGAACGCGAGCACGTATCGGAGGTCGATATTGGGTACGGCGTCGGCGTCGTCCACTTGATTCTTCTTCTCCCGGTGGTGTCGCCGCCCGATTTCGAACTGGTAATCGAGCCAATCTTGGTCGTAGGGCGGGTTACAGGTATCCCGAATCCACTGGGCGAAGCGCTCGCGCACCCGGTCGAGATATTCCTCGTCCGGGTTGCCCTCGCCGTCGGTGAAATAATACAGCAGGAAGTCGTTGTCGGCGACAAACCCATACCACACGTCGAGGATGTCGTCTTCTTGGCCGTTGAGTACCTCGCCCGCCATTTGGAGGTACTCTTCGTCGTCCTCAGAGAACATCACCGATTGTTTGAGGTG
>DASSKS010000274.1:0-6332 GCA_035690245.1 Halococcus sp.
GCTCAGTTTGAACTTCATCGAGTCCCAGCGCCTCGAATTGGAGCCACACTAAGGTACCCGTGGTGTCTTGGGTGAGAACTTGGTCGATATCGATACCGATTTCCTCGCCCGTTTCGAGGTCGCCCTCGACGAGGTGGTCGGCAAGGATTTGTTCCGTCAGCGTTTTTCCCATAGCATCGAACCCTCGGCTATCCATCGGTATAAATCCCCCGCGTTCCGCACGAAAAACCGCCATACATCGCAAACGTTGCCGCCCGCCCGCGACGGTTTGAACTATGAGTGAGGACGCTGGCCCGGACCGGATGATGGCATACGAGCGGTACAATGAGAACGGTAGAGATATTTCAACAATATGGTAAATTCGGCGTTGTATGTATATGCCTTTCGATAGCAGGTGAAACCATTAGTGTTGTCGGTTTCGATGTATCGAGGATGACACGGAGGGAAATCGCGGTCCCGAACGACGAACGGCGAGTGCGTATCGAACGGCGTCGGAGTGAGAAACCGATTTCCTCACGCGACACACGCCGGATGACCGGTGTGAGTTCCGTGTGGGAGGGACGATGAGCGCGACCGTCGTACTGGTCGCAGACCGCTCGCTCATGAGTAATTTCCGCGGGAACTATATTTTCGGCTTCCTCTCGTGTGCTCCGACCGAGCAGGTGCCCGATGTGGTCTACGACCGGTTGTTCGCGCCGCCGGTCGAAGCGTATCCCGATGGCCGGGCAAAAGCCGCGCCGATGGGGCTGCGCCGTATCGAGAGTGGGCTGCTCGGTGCCGACGAGTACGACCGGAGTGATGTCGAAATCGCCCATCCCCACCATCTCGACGAGGTGGTGGGGAAAGAAACGGAGGTCATCGGCGTGAACGCGATGGACCCGTTGGGGAGGGGTCCCGTCACGTCGTCGTTCACCGGCGACGGCGACCTCACGCCGATGAATTCGGTGAAATTCAAATCGCTGATGAACCGTATTCGTGAGTTGAATTACGACGGCAAACTCGTCGTCGGTGGGGCCGGTTCGTGGCAACTCGATAACGAGGAGATGCGCACGCGCTTCGGCATCGACCACATCGTCCAAGGCGAGGCGAGTTACATGGCTCCCGAACTGTTCGCCGACATTCGAAGCGGCGAGGCCGATACCACAGTATTCTGTGACAGCCCCGATAGCTGGGACCGCATCCCTGAAATCCGCGGCCCGACGGTCAACGGGCTAATCGAGGCGATGCGCGGCTGCGGTCGGGGGTGTGATTTCTGTGGGCCGGATATGCGCCGGAATCTCTATCCACCAGTCGAACGGTTGCAACGCGAGGCCGAGATAAACGCAGAAGCGGGCTTCAACCACATCTGGCTGCACTCAGAGGACATCCTGCTGTATGACTTCGAAGGGCGTTTCGAACCGAATCACGAGGCGATTCTCGACCTCTATAAGGGTCTTCTCGACGTCGATGGCATCGAGAAGGTGAGCGCGACACACATGAGCCTCGCGGCGGTGTGTCGCGCCCCGGAGTTGATTGCCGACATCGCGGACGTAAACGGTCTCGGTCCCGGAGATTGGACCGGCGTTCAACCCGGTATCGAAACCGTCTCGCCCAAACTCGTCGAGCAGCACATCGGCGGCAAACCCGCGCCCTACGAGGCCGAGGAATGGCCGGAGGTCGTCGAGCGCGGGATTCGCATTCTGAATGATAACTACATCTACCCGGCGTGTACCATCATCGTGGGTCTGCCCGGCGAGACTGATGAAGACATTCAATACACTATCGACCTCATCCACAACCTCAAGGACACCCACTGCATCGTCGCGCCGTTGATGTACATGGACTATGTGAGTGGCGACAGCCTCACGCTCGATACCCTCTCGCCCAAACAGTGGGAGTTGCTTCATGAGTGTGGCAAACACGATATGCGGGAAATCCGGCACAAGGCGTGGAAAGCGACGAAGGGCTGGAATCCGCTCTCGCGGGTGGTCTCACAGGGTGTCGCGTGGTTCTGGTCGTGGCTCATTCTGCGCGGTCTCGATAGTGCGGAACCCACGCCCGCTGAGATAGAATCAGTCGCCAAAACCCAGCCTTCGGTCGGCGATTAGTCCCCGAATCACGAGCAAGCGAACCACTATGACCCAGCGTTTTCACGCACATCCTCTATAGGGCCACACCGCCTTTCGAGCACTAGGGATGGACTGGTGGAACAGTATCGCTCACGGAATACGCCAACAATTTCGTGCCGTTTCCGAGAGTGCCCGCTCGGACGAGCACTCCGCTGACCTGACTCGCGTCTTCTCTGACGCCGAAATCGTCTCCCTACAGGCCGCAAACGATATCAAGGAGGGAACACTCGCGTTTCGATTCACCGCGTCTGGTGCGACGCTAACTGTGACCGAAATTGAGGATGACTGTTATCTCTGCTGTTATAAGTCATCCTCGTCGTGGTTTTCGTCCCCGGAGACCGAGTACTACCGATTCTCCGGGTATGCGTGGCTCGACCTCGTAGACACGCTCGTGTCGTTGCTCGCGCTCGGCTGGAAACTCGATTACTCCACGACCGAACTGAGACAGCGCCATCTCGTGTGTGAGGACCAATCGAGCGACAAACCGAAACGAAGCAAGTAGCTGTACTCGAATCCGTCTGTCGCACGTTAGGCTGGCGGACGGAGTGAAATCACCCCAATGCCCGCAGCGAGTGCGAGTCCGCCTCCGATGAGAAACGTCGGCGACCACCCGACCACCGTGACCAGCCAGCCGACGCCCACGCCGGCGAAGACACCGCTTGCGATTTGGACGGTGTACAACGCCGCGTAGTTCGTCGAGGAATTTTGCTGGCCGTAGTAGTCGGCGACGACGCTCGGCAACAGGCTGTACTGGGTTCCCTCGAAAAAGGTCGCAAGCACGACTGCGCCGAGAAATATGACTGACGAACCGACCGCACCAGCGACAGTCAGAGAGACGAGTCCGATACCACACAGCGAAAACGTCGCTATCATCGTTCGCTTGCGTCCGATTCTATCCGAGAGACTCCCGGAACTCAGCCGCCCAAGACCGTCCGCCACCGGAAGTATCGCTGCGGCTGTCGTCACGACCGCCGGTCCCATCCCGGCATTTACTGCAAAGGGGACGAGATTCGCCGCGAGCATGAGATTCGCCGCGGCGATGCCGACGAATACCCCGAGCAATACCCGAAACTGCCACGTGTTGAGCGCCTCGCGCCACGTGTACTGGCGAGTGCCCGAATCCTCGGCAGTTGAGGGGTCCGTCTCAGTGTTCCCGTCGGTATCTTCACCTTCGGGCCAGTCCGCCGGTGGGTCACGGAGAATAACAGCTCCAGCGAGGATTCCAACGCCGACGAGGACGCCGACGTTTTGCAGCACGCTTGCGACCGCGCCGACAGTTGCGTTCGCGCGCACGTAGGGGATGAACGCCACGCTTCCGGTGGCAAAGGCCATCGTCCCGAGACCTGTCGCAAAACCGCGTCGGTCGGGAAACCACTTGAGCGCGGTGTTGACCGCGACCATGTAGACGATACCGACACCGATAGACCCGAGCGAGTAGAGGACGTAAATCTGCCACAACTGCGTTGCATAGGCGAGACCGATGTAGCCCCCACCAGCGAGCACGCCCGCGAGCAGCGTCACCAGCCGCGGTCCGAACCGGTCACGATACCACCCCGCCGGGAACTGCGTGCCGACCTGAAAGAAGACGTAGAGCGTGAAGACGAATCCGAGCGCGGGAAGCGAAATCCCGAGTTTCGTCGCAAGCGGACGCTGAATCGACGACCAGATGTACTTATACGGGCCGACGAGACCCATCATCACCGCCGCGGCGACGAGTTGCCACCATCGGGAGAATCCGAGTTCCTCACGCGCTCGCGTGGCGAAATCGACGCCCCCATCGGATGAACCCCTCACGGTGGCTCAACAGCCCCCGCCAATGGGTTCTCTGCGCCGTTGGTTCGTAACACTCGGTTCATCGTCTCTGGTGTCGTTCGCCTCATAGCTGTATCGGAACGATGAGGAAACAATCCAGCAGTGACCACGTCAATCAATATTCGTCCGCCGGACACGAACTCCTATATTGTACTGGTTTCTCCATTCCGTATGACCGAGCTTCGAGAGCGAGACTGGCGGCTCATCCGCGAGGACACGCGAACGGGACCGATGAACATGGCACTCGATGAAATCGCCGCCGAGACCGCAGCGAACGGCGGACCACGCACCCTCCGAGTGTATCGTTGGGACCCCGCGACGCTTTCGTTGGGCTATCATCAAGACCCAGACACTATCGATTGGGAGTTCTGTGAGCGCGAGGGCATTACGGTGACGCGCCGGCCCACCGGTGGCGGCGCGATTTATCACGATACGCGAGGAGATATCTCCTACTCCATCGTCGCGCCCGCAGACGAACTGCCGGGCGATTTGATGGAAACCTACGAACTGCTCTGTGAGCCACTGTTCTCGGGCTTCGAGCGCCTCGATATCCCGGTAAAATTCGCCGACGAAAAGCGGCCTGCGATTTTCGAGCCTGCGTGTTACCTGCGCGCACTCCATCCAGCCCACGATGTCGTGGCGGGCGACGGGCGAAAAATCAGTGGCAACGCCCAGTATCGCCGGCGCGACAGCGTCATCCAACACGGGTCAATACTGTTTGCAGAGGCCACAGAGCGCCACCTCGGAGCGTTCGTGGATTCGCCGTCACCCGAGCGGTTTCGTGAGCGGGTGACGAATATCCGCGAGCACGCAGACGTGAGTCGGGAAGAAGCCGTCCGAGCGTTCGAGGATGCGCTCGCTGCATGGGCGGGCGCAGAAGAAGGCGAATGGAGCGACGACGAACTTGACCGCGCCCGCGAGCGCGCGCAGGTGAAATACGAATCCACCGCGTGGAATCACAATCGAGTTGACCCGACGACATAGCTCCGCTGTCTGTAACGACTGCTGTCGAACCGAAACAGGGGATTTTTCGCCGTCTGGACCCGTGATTCGACGTGAGCAGTCATACAGTCGCCATCGAAATCCCCGCAGAGTGTGACGTAGAGCAGGCCGGCGAGACGGTCGAAATCGAGGTTCCCGAGAACCAGTACGTGCTCGATGCCGCCTACGACGCGGGAATCGACCTGCCCTCCAGTTGCCGACAGGGGTGGTGTACGACCTGCGCTTCTAAACTCGAAGCGGGCGAGGTCGACCAGTCGGATTCGAGACGGTATTACGACGTGGACGAGGAGGCCGACTTCAGCCTCATTTGTACCGCGAAAGCGTGTTCTGACCTCCACATTCGGGCGTGCCAGCACGACGAAATTCTCGACCACCGCGCCGCCCATGACCTTCCGCCCGGCAACTCGAAGCGATAGTCCCGTTTTTCAAGTCGCAAGTCCTATGGAGGATATGCGCATCCGCGGCGAACGCGAGTGCAAAGACTGTGGCACGCGGTGGTCGTACTACGAAACCGGGAGCGTGAACTGCCCGAACTGCGGAAGTCTTCGGAGCGTGGGAACCGACGAGCGCACCCAACACACCGCGAGCGCGGCACGTCTCGATTTGTCCGAGGCGCGAAACCGTCTCGACGTGGGTGGCGATGGAGCCGACATACGCGCCACTGCCGAACTCGCTGTCGAGGTGTGTCGGGAGTTTATCCGTCAGTCTGGGTTTATCGACGCTGGCGACCTCAGAAATCTCGATGAGACCTATCTTGCAGCGCTCGAACTTCGATACGTGGCCGAAGAACTCGTGCGTGCGATGCGAGTGAGCGACGAGGAAGAACGCTACTTCCTCTCGTTGTTGGCCGGAGCAGACCGTGGTGAACGCCCCACTCCCGAGGAAGTCCCGGAATCATTGCAGGCGGCCCGTGGACTCGCCTCTGCTAAGGCCATCGAAGAATATCGTCGTGATGTGGGCACGTATCTCGATGACCATCCAGATAGTGAGGTGAGGGCGGCGTTCGGCACGCTCACAGAGCACACGAAACGGGTGCAGGCGCTCGATGGCGACGTTGCTCCAGAACTCGCAGACCGACTCGTCCGAATCGCTCGGGGCCTCTCTAGCTATCTCCGCGAAGGCGACGAGAACGCGCTCGTGACCGCGCGCGACCGACTCTCACGGCTCGGATAGTGCGCTGAATTTCCGTCTCGGAAATACTATGGTAGGAAATCCAGTCACATTTTTGAGCGCGGTGGCGCGCGGGAGCGCACGGAGTGCGCGACTCGTACGAGGGATGACTGAGCGAGCATAGTCGTTCGAAAGGCGCTACGCGCCTTTCGTGATGACGAAACGGCGAAGCCGTTTCGAACCACGAGCGAAGGAATCGGTTGGGGAGGGTGTGGCCTGCGGTTCTCCTTTGTATCGGGA
>DASSKS010000275.1:0-2495 GCA_035690245.1 Halococcus sp.
GGTATCAAAAGCGGGAGTGGGTTCTCATCGAGTGCGGTTCGCACGCGGTCGCGGTCCGTGTCTTCGTCGGCATCGAACCCTGCAACGTGTCCCGTGAGGCGTGAAACCGAGACTTGGTTGCCATACGGAATCTCGCGGACGGCTTCGAGCACCGCGCGCTGGTCGGTCGGGACCGTGAGTGCAACCTCGACATCTGCGAACTCGTCGTGAGAACCCTCTAAGTAGTCGAAAATCCTGTCGAGCAGCGAGTGGTCGGGGTCAGCATCGCCGGGAGTGGCGGGAAACGACACCGAGATGACGCGCTCGCTCGCAACCCCTACCTGTACGCAGCGGTCGAGATACGCGGATTCGCGCGCGTAGATGCCGGCGACCTCGCTCATGAGGGGAGTACGCCCGTGCGGGACTTTAACATTCTGTCCGCCCCGGCGCGTGACGCAAGCCTTATGTACAAATCAGTGCTTCAATGTACAATAATGAACGCAAGCGAACGGCTCGCACCCGCAGTCGAGTCGATACTGGCCGCTGCCCGAGAGCGCGGTGGCGGCGAGAAACAGCTCTCCATCTCGGCGCGGTCGCTTCCAGAAGCACTCGATACAGCCGAACGCGAAGGGAAAATTCCGGTCATCAGCGAGGTCAAACCCACGAGTCCGACGACCGATGGCCGGCGAACCGAGGATGCAACGACGCTCGCCGCGTCGATGGTCGCGGGCGGGGCGGCGGCGATTTCCGTACTCACCGAACCCACTCATTTCGGCGGGTCGACCGACGCGCTTCGCCGGATTCGAGAGAGTGTGTCAGTTCCGGTGCTCCGCAAGGACTTCATCCTCAGAGAGGAGCAGTTGGATATGGTCGAAGCCGATGCCGTGCTCTTGATTGCGCGCTTCGTGGATAATCTCGAAGAACTCGTTTCGGCGGCACGCGAGCGCGGGTTTCAGCCGCTCGTGGAGGTCCACTCTCGAAGCGAACTCGACCGTGCGCTTGCGGCGGGAGCGGACCTGATAGGAGTGAACAACCGCGACCTCACCCGCCTCGAAGTGGACCTCTCGACGTTCGAGACCGTTGCCGCCGAAGCCCCCGAAGACGTCACACTCATTGCCGAGAGTGGAATCAGTACTCGAAAAGACGCCGCGCGGATGCGTCGCGCCGGTGCTGATGGACTACTGGTTGGGAGTGCAATCATGGATGGGGATGTCGAGACGAACACGCGCCGACTCACGACGGAGGCCGAAGCATGAGCGACACGGACACGGGTGGAAAATTCGGCAAGTACGGCGGACAGTACGTTCCCGAGGCGTTGATGCCCGCAATTTCCGAACTCGATGACGCCTATCACCGGTACGTTCTAGCAAACGAAGACGGATTCATGGACGATTTTCGCGCACGACTCCGGGATTTCGGTGGTCGTCCGACACCGTTTCAGCACGCCGATAGGTTGAGCGAGCGCTATGGGTTCGACATTTATCTCAAACGCGAAGACCTCCTGCATGGCGGCGCACACAAACTCAACAACGCGCTCGGACAGTGTCTGCTTGCGAAGTATATGGGCAAAGAACGAATCGTCGCAGAAACCGGTGCGGGCCAACACGGCACGGCGACCGCGATGGCTGCCGCCCATCTCGGAATGGACTGTGAGATTTTCATGGGCGAACGCGACATCAACCGCCAGCGGCCCAACGTCTTCAGGATGCGGTTGAACGGTGCGGAGGTGAATCCAGTGACTACGGGCCGAGGAACCCTCAAAGAGGCCATCAACGAGACGATGCGCGACTGGGCAACCACCGTCGAAAACACCCACTACGTCATCGGCTCCGTAGTCGGACCGCATCCGTTTCCAGCGATGGTGCGGGACTTTCAATCCGTCATCAGTGAGGAAACACGCCGGCAGGCACGAGAAAAAATCGGCGGACTCCCCGATAGCGTCGTCGCGTGTGCAGGTGGTGGCTCGAACACGATGGGCGCGTTCGATGCATTTGTCGAAGACGATGTTTCGCTTTTCGCTGTCGAGGCCGGCGGGAGCAGTCTCGAAATCGATGAAGAGCAGGGCGTCGCACCCAACTCAGCGTCGCTCTCGGTGGGCGGGGAGGGTGTCCTCCACGGCGCACGCACCAAACTCCTTCAGGACGACGACGGCCAGATTCTCGAATCTCATAGTGTCAGTTCGGGTCTCGACTATGCGGGGGTGGGTCCAGAACTCGCAAATCTCGCAGAGACAGGTCGTGTGACGGCAGTTTCGGTGGACGACGACGCAGCCCTCGAAGCCTTTCATCGACTCTCTCAGTTAGAGGGAATCATCCCGGCGCTCGAAACCGCCCATGCGCTTGCGTATCTCGAAGACGCAGACGGTCTCGGAGAGCACGTCGTGGTGAATCTCTCTGGACGCGGCGATAAGGATTTGGAGAGTGTTATCGAGGAAACCGAAAAGCGCGACCTCGAAAACGCGCCTGAACTGGGGGTTTTCGAGTGAGTTCCATCCGTGAAGCGTTCGACGCTACCGA
>DASSKS010000276.1:0-9752 GCA_035690245.1 Halococcus sp.
TCATAAGGGAATTCGCGTAAATAGTTGATTTTTATCATTGTTTCGGTTTTGGTTCGTCCGTCGTATCACCGCGTCCAAAAATTGAAAGCGGTTGGTGTTCAGTCGCGCCGCAGCAGGAGGACGCTACCGAGCACTCCCACGAGTCCGAGACCACCGAACGCGAAGTTCACTGGACTGAGTGCTGTCGCGGTGCTGTTGGTCGTGTTCTCAACAGTGTTTGTTGTACTGTTGTTCGCTGCGGTCCCAGCGTTTTGGCCTTGTAGGTTGAGCAGATTTACCAGCGTGACCGTTGCGCTGTCCGCATCGTTACTGCTGTTCGGGTCATCGGGGCTGACCGAAACCAGTTCGGCGTTGTTGGTCGCATCGACCTCCGCAAGCGGGTCCGAAAGGAGTTCGGCGTCGGTCGAGACTGCAAGCGCATCGAAGGTCAGCGTCGCACTCTCGCCCGGTTCGAGGGTTCCGACGGTGAAATTACCGGTGATCGCGCTGAAGCTGCCCTGACTCGTACTTGAATCAACGACGACGAACGCCGTCGTGTCGTCAGGGAGGTCCGCGATATCAGCGATGACATCGTCGTCGTTGACCACCACGTCGTTCGCGGTTGCGTTTCCGTCGTTGGTCACAGTTACCGTGAACGTGACGGGTTCGGTGGCTTCAACAACATCTCCACCGTCCAACAGGCTCAGTTCGACCTCGTCATCAGACGCGGTTTTCGTCACGCTGATGTCCGGTGCGGCCACGCCGCCGGTCTCGTTACCGTCGGTGCCAGTGTTGTTGTCTCCAACGTTCTGGTCACCTTCGTCGTCTTCGACGTTCTGGTCACCATCACCGGTTTCGACACTTCCGTTCCCGCTCTCGTTGACGTCAGTATCGTTGTCGTTGACCGTGTTGTTCTCGATGTTGGTATCGTCGTCGCTGACATTCACGTTGACGTCGGTGTCGTTGTCGTTGACTGTGTTGTTCTCGACGTTGATATCGTTATCGTTGATCGTGTTGTTCTCGATATTGGTATCGTTGCTATCATCGACAAAGATCTGCGTGATCGTCGTGCTGTCGTCGATGTATGTGACACTGTTGTCAACGAACCGGCTGTTCATGTTAATCGTCTGGTCGCCGTTGACGATGTTGTTGACAATCGTGCTGTTAGAGATGTTCTCGTTGTTGATCGCTGCGTTGAGTTCCTCCTGATTGATGAAGTTCGCGCTGAGGAAGAACTGGACGAGTTCGTCAGCGTCGATGTTCTGGACGGCATCGTCGCCGTCACCACCAGTCACTTGGTCGCCCTCGCCGGATTCTTGGTTCTGGTCACCCTCGCCTGATTCGACGTTTTGGTCGCCTTCGTCATCCTCGACGTTCTGGTCACCAGCGTCGTTTTCGACGTTCTGGTCGCCTTCGCCGGATTCGACGTTCTGGTCACCTTCGTCATTTTCGACGTTCTGGACTTCCTCGTTCTGGTGTTCAGGCTCTTGGATTTCCTCTTCTTGCTGTTCAGGTTCTTGGACTTCCGCGTCCTGCTGTTCAGCGTCCTGTTGCTCGCTGACATCGACTTCGTCGCCATTCACATGGACCGTCATGGCTTCGTCGCCGTCATCAGCATCGTTACCGGCGTCGTCAGCACCGCCAGCGACACCGTCGTCTCCGCAGTTGATATTGACCTCACTGTTCTCCATATTGAGGGATACCTCGTTGTTGTCGCCGTCGATATCCACCAAATCGCAGTCGTTCGTCGCTGTCGTGTCGTGAGCCATTACTGGTGCTGCGGTCATTCCGAAGACCGTAAGCACAAGCAGCGCGATGACTGCACTTCGTGCCATAATTCTTCTCATGGTACGTTCCCAACATCTACGTCCCAATACATAAATCTATTTCACGAAATTATTATACTAGATTGCTACATATTTGACATAGATTCAGGATAAAATCAGAGTCAGGATAGATCGATACTATCCATAAACAACGAATTCGATACCTTTGCGGGCGATATATTCATTTCGGCTACCATAAACTTTTTAAGCTAACGTCGCTGTTTACTTCATGAAGTGGGAGAACCTCATGATACATCGGTATTTTCCCACTTCACCAGTCCGACTCCCGAGCGGTGTCTTTAAGTACCCGCATGGGTGTCTGAACTATAGAAGTGCGCCGGACTGCCGTCATGAAACTCGACGTTTCCGACGAGCAACGCCGCGCACTCCACGCGACTGCCGAACAGTATCTCTACTGTGCGAACCGTACCGCCGAGTTCTGTTGGGACGATACCGACTACGAGCAGTGTCGCACCCACAAACGGAACGTTCGGGACGCGCTGTATGACGACCTCCGCGACGAAACGGAGCTTCAAGCCCAACTCGTCCAAGCCGCCATCAAACGCGGCGTCGAAGCCGTCAAGGGGTGTGTCGAGCGATGGAAGAACGGACGGCGCGTTTCCTGTCCCACCTTTACGTCTGTAACGATGGACTACGACCGCCGGAGCGCGAGTTCCGACGGCGCGAAGTGTCGCTTTCGACCCTCGAAGGCCGTATCGTCTGTCCATTCGTTCTCCCGTCGGACTCGCCGACACCCTACGAACGGTATGTTTTGGACGAGGGCTACGAGTTCCGGCAGAGTACGGTTCGGTACGTCCGCGAAACCGACGAGTTCTACCTGCATTTGACGACACGAAGATACGACGGCGACAACGCCGATGGAACGACAGATACCGAGCACCGTTCGGTCCTCGGTATCGACCTCGGCGTGAACAGTCTCGCCGTCGCTTCGACGGGAACGTTCTGGCAGGGAGACGACTACGACCACTGGATTCGAGAGTTCGAACAACGCCGAGCAAAGATGCAGCAGCGCGGTGGACAGGACGCTCACGAGGCACTGTTGCGTCTCGGTCGGCGCGAACAGGCGTGGCGAAAACAGTACATCCACATACTCGCCCACGACATCGTGAACGAAGCCGTCGAAACTGGGTGTTCGACCGTCGTGTTCGAGAAACTCGACGGTATCCGCAAACGGCTTCCGTGGGCGAAATGGCATCACATTTGGGCGTTTCGACGCCTGTTCGAGTACGTCGGGTACAAAGCGCCCGAACGTGGTGTCACGGTCGAACAGGTCGAACCGAACCACACCAGCCAGCGGTGTTCTCGGTGTGGATTCACGCACGAGGATAACCGCGACGGCAACGGGTTCGCGTGCCTCTCGTGCGGGTACGAACTCCACGCGGACTACAATGCGGCCAAAAACATCGGGCTTCGGTATGCCCGACAGGAATATCACCGACTCCGCTCGTCGCAAATGTCTTCGGGTGGAGACGCACCAGTAGGCGTGCGTATAAATCGTGGGACGATGACCGACGACGGTCCCCGGCCTGTTGCCGGAGACTGATTGCTGGGAGTCCACATGAAAGCCCCACCCTTCGGGAGCGAGGCACGTATGTGCCGAGCGAACAGGGTGGGGTAGTTTACAGAAAGGAATTGCATCGGACACACAAGCGAGTAGGGTGGGTAGGATGTCCCCGTTCGACCATCATTCGATAGTTCTAACAAGGATAGGGATAATATGAATGCTATGACGACACGGCGTCGGCAGCGATTCGTCTACGGACAGACGGCATGGATGCTTGCGACAATCATCTGCTTGGAACTGCTCGGTTCCCTCTCCCTAGAGCTGTTTTTCGTCGTTTCGCTCATCGGATTCCTGGTTGTTGTCGAACTCACTGCACCCTTTTCCGTCACGCCACGTTGGCGCAAGCGACTCCGATGGATCATCCTCCTCGGGCTCCTTGGATTCGGCTACGTCGTCGTCCAACGAATTCTCGATATCCTCCCCACAGGAGTCGTTTAATGACATCCTCGCCCGCCGTAAACGGCGGGGCTTCCACACAGCGGGAGTCCGGTCGTTCTGAAGAGGTTTCAGCCCCACTCCGCGAGCGTCATGTGTGCTGGTGCGCTCCGCTCGCAGCGGGCTGTGGCACTGTCACGAGTGTTCCCGTCCACGTGGATTGTCCCGCCGATTTAATTCTTGGTGGTTCTCCGAACTGGCAGAGTTCCCCGAGTACAGTATTCGAGGGCGGCCACCCTCGCATCACAGGAGCCAGTTCACTCGTAACTCCTACCAACCAATACGTTTGGCTGGATGGTAGTAATTCATGTTTGGGGTACAGCGGGCCTACGTCTTCCGATTTCGGCGGATGCGGCGGAAGACGGCACAGTGTACGCGCTCCTCACCTCCCTATGCGCGCTTCTGTTCCGACCACGGTCGGAATTCCACCGATCGTTGAGGAAGGAGGCTCCGCCTTGTCATGACTGTGATGGACCGGTTCGACGTCAGCTATCCACAGGTCGTTCTCATGGGCCTTTTAATCGTAACGGTAATCGGACTCGTGTTCGCAGCCAGCACGTCGAGTGCGGCGTTCGGGTCGTACAATGCCGCGTGGGATGGGGCATCGGAACTCCGTGACGAAGCAATGTTTGTCGACACAGAAAGCGAACTCATTCGGAACACGAGTCGATACGCGAGCGTCCCACCGAACGGAACAATTGCAATCATTCTTTCGCCACAGAGCGGATATGGCCCAGCCGAGACGGACCGAATTCGCACGTTCGTCAGAAATGGGGGAACGTTGCTTGTTGCCGAGGACTTCGGCCAACATTCGAACGAGCTGCTCGCCCGCATCGGGGCACAGGCGCGCGTCAGTGGACAGTTAATCCGCGACGAGCGCTACAACTATCACTCCCCGGCGCTCCCCGTAGCTCGCAACGTATCGAATCACACGCTGGTACAAGGCGTCGATGCGCTCACCCTCAATCACGGGACGCCCGTTCGTCCGAACGGGGCAACAGTGTTGGTGAGCACGTCGGCGTATGCGTACGTGGATGCCAACGGAAACGGCGACCTCGATACTAGTGAAAACGTCGGGACGTATCCAGTAGCGACTGTCGAATCGGTGGGAGACGGCCGAGTGATAGTTGTGGGTGATCCGAGTGCATTCATCAATGCCATGCTCGACCGACCGGGTAATCGAGCGTTCGTCCGGTCGGTGTTCAGTGCCCACGAACGCGTCCTCCTCGATTATTCACACGCCGGACGGCTCCCGCCGCTATCCGTCGCCCTGCTCGTCGTCAGGGACGCTCCGCTATTGCAGTTCCTGCTAAGCATGGCGGGAATCGTCGCAATCGGGCTGTGGACTCGGAATCCCGGCGTTCCTCAACGGTTCCGCGAGGTATTCGGGACGGACGAGCGTTTCAGACCGGACGCCGGTACGGACGAACTCGCGTCGTTCGTCCGACGGCAGCATCCGGAGTGGGACGACGAGCGCGTCGAACGCGTAATAGGTGGGATTATGACCCGTCGGCAAGAGAGTTCGAACGATGACTGACCCTGACGAAATTTATGCGGATTTGCGCGAGGAAATCCAGTCGGTGCTCATCGGCAAGGAGGAGTTGGTCGAAGGGCTGACCATCTCGTTGTTGACACGGGGACACGTCCTGCTCGAAGGCGTCCCGGGCGTCGCAAAGACGACCGCCGCGAAACTGTTCGCCCGCGCGAGCGGACTTGACCACACCCGCGTCCAGATGACGCCGGATGTGCTCCCGGCGGACATCACCGGAACGCACGTCTACCGCGAATCGACGGGCGAGTTCGACCTCCAGCGCGGTCCAGTGTTCGCAAACCTCGTCGTCGCCGACGAAATCAACCGTTCGACGCCGAAGACCCAGAGCGCGCTCCTCGAAGCGATGCAAGAACGCCGCGTGACGATTGGCGGCGAAACGCTCGCGCTGCCGGAGCCGTTCATGCTCATTGCCACACAGAACCCCATCGAAATGGAGGGCACGTTCGAACTCCCGGAGGCACAACGCGACCGCTTTCAGCTCAAGCTCACCGCCGCTCTGCCAGGTCGCCGCGAGGGCCGCGAACTCCTCAACCGCTTCGATACTGACCCGGAACTCGGTCCTGAGACCATCGAGCAGGTCGTCACCGTCGATGATCTGCTCGCCGCGCGCGCGACGGTCGCCGAGGTGTACGTCGACGAGTCGGTGAAGGAGTACATCCTCGACCTCGTGGACGCGACGCGCGACGATCCTAACGTCGAACACGGCGGGTCGCCCCGCGCCGCGCTCGCCTTTCTCAACACGGCGAAGGCCCGCGCGGCGATCAACGGCCGCGAGTACGTCATTCCGGACGACGTGAAAGCACTCGTGGAACCGATCCTCGTCCACCGCTTGGTGTTGAGCACGGACGCGTCGCTCAGCGATATCTCGGTCGAGAACGTTCTCGCGGATGTCAAAGAGGGGGTCGAACCGCCGGGGGCCGACGAGATCCACGAGGCGATGGCTGCGGTGAGCGATGGCGGGGAACAGGAGTAATCCGCGCTCGCTATCCTCATCCTCATAGAAGCGTACCAAGCGCGGATACCACTGCCTTGAGTGATCTGCGCAATGTTTGGATGGTCAAGGAGCGTTGCTACCCCTATGAGCGAAAAATCGGACAGTAGCAGCGAGATCAGCGGTTCATTCTCTGATGAGTATTCAGCTCTTACGCAGATCACTCTAGGCAGTGGAGGAGCGCGCCACTTTGTTCGGATACTATACTATCGCCATGTCGCCCGGTGTCGGCTGACCGACTCCCGAGCGGTGTCTTTTTAAGCATTGGCCTTCTATATGATGTATGGAAGTTCGGCGCACTGTTCCGGTCAAGCTCGACGTGAGCGACAGTGACGCCGACCTTCTCCACGAGACGATTGACGAGTTTCGATGGGCCGCGAACTACGTCGTGAACGCGGCGTTTGACGACGAGTACGCCGTTACGTCCAAACGAAAACTCCACGACCAAACCTATCAACAGGTCCGCGAGGAGACGCGCTTGCACTCGAATCTCGTCCAAGCCGCGCGAAGCCGCGCCGCCATGTCGCTGAAAAGCGTCGTCGCCAAATGGAAGCGTGGGAAGTACGCGAGTCGCCCCTTTTTCTCGTCGCCGTTCCTCGAATACGACAAACGAAGCGCGACGTTCAACACCGACCACGCGACACTTTCGACTGTTGGTGGACGTGTCACCGCCGAGTACGTCTTGCCCGACGGAGACCGCGACACGCCCCACGCGAAGTACCTGTTCGGCGACGAGTACGAAACGACCGGCGCGACTCTCCACTACCGTCCGATTGAGGACTGCTTTTACCTCCATGTCAGAACAAAGGCTGACGTGGGCGACCCCGAACCTCCCGAGAACGGAACGGTTCTCGGTGTGGACCTCGGTGTCGAGAACATCGCCGTCACTTCGACAGGCGTGTTCTGGCCCGGCAACGAACTCAATCACTGGCACCATGAGTACGAAAAACGCCGTGCGTCGATGCAACAGCGCGGAACGCGCTACGCTCACGAAGCGATGAAACGTATCGGTCGCACCGAGACAGGCCGATTCGAGCAGATGTTGCACCGCGTGGCGAACGGTATCGTTAGCGAAGCCCGCGAGAACGGCTGTTCGGTTATCGCCTTCGAGAATCTCACGGATATTCGAGACCGAATGGCCGGTGCGAAGCGACTTCACGCATGGGCGTTCCGCCGTCTGTACGACTACGTTTCGTACAAAGCCGAAGCGTTCGGAATCGACACCGAACAGGTCAATCCAGCGTACACGAGTCAGCGGTGTTCGCGTATCGGGTGTGGGTTCACCGTTCGGGCGAACCGTCCGTCTCAAGAGCGTTTCGAGTGCCAGAAATGCGGTCACACGTCTCACGCGGACTACAACGCCGCGAAGAACATCGGTCTGAAACTCCTCCGCTCGTCGTACACATCTTCGGGCGGAGACGCACCCGTAGGCGTGCGTTTGAACACCGGGATGGTGAACGCGAGCGGCTTTACATCCGCGCCGAGTGTATCGGTTAGAGCGGGAGTCCATGGTGAATGCCACGGCCTTTAGGCCGTGGTAGCTTACTTGGTGTTCGTCCACGAACACGTTACGAGGTATTCCGCACGGTCGCCCTCTACAGTCCGCTGTTCGACAGTGACCGGTCGGTCAAGTGCCACCGCACAGCCGACGCCGAGAAACGACGCGACCGGGTGGTCGAAGCGGTCGACCGATCCGTACGCGCTCCCACTGATACCGACGGTCACCTGCCCGTCCTCGGCATCGACCTCCGGTGTGGCGCTTCTCGTCAGTTCGAACTGCTCGATGAGGCCATCGCTCAACTGCGCGGCGAGGGCTTCCGGTTCGCTCCGTAGTTCTGTCGAAAGCGTCCGCTCAAACTCCCGAAAGAGGGAACCACCAGTCGGGTGGAGCGCGACGCCGCGCTCGGTCTCGTCGGAGGTAACGACGAACACCGAATCGAGGGCAGTACTCTCAGGCAGTTCGTAGTCGGCGTGTTGGGGAACGAACAGTCGAACCGATGGGCTGCCCGCTTCGACGCCCGGAACGTAGATGTGTGTGTCCTGAAGCCCGAGTTCCGCCGCGAGCGCGGTCTCGGTGTCTGCGAGCGCCGCGTAGACTCCCTCACCCACCCCGGCTGCGATGAACTGCTCGGGGGTGAGATAATAGGTCAGGACGCCCGCGAAGACGCCGGTGCCGCCGAGTGCAAACAGCACGGTTCGTGTGTCGGGAAAAAGCACGCCGCCGAGTCCGGCGAGCACGCCCACGAACGCGAGCGCGAGCGCCGTTCGTTGGTACTCCGTCCGGCGAGCGCGGGCGTACTCCTCGCGGAGTCGTTGATTCTCCTCGGTCAGCACTTCCAGTTGTGCCGCAAGGTCCGAGTGGAGTTCGTCATTCCCGTCCTCGCCTTCGGCATCGATATCGTCCGCCGTGATGGTTTGATTGGTGCCCACAGTTATGATGCCTCCACCAGCCCCAATCGAACCTGTTCGTATCGGTGGAGTCCGTAGGCGGCGACCGCCGCGGTGAGTGCGAGCGCGAGTGCCCCGAGCCAGATACCCTCGGCCACGCGGATAAAGAGCCACGCGATTGCACTCAAACTCGCACCGACGATCACAGTCACGAGGGCTGCGCGGATGGGTTCGCCACGGTCGGGTAGAGAGCCGAACAGGACGCCCACCAGTCCCACCTCACCGAGGATGAGCAAGGGGACGGATCCGCCGACGGGAACGAGGACGACAAACGCGACCTGACCGGCCGCGAACGCCGAAGGAGTCGAGAAGAAGTACTGGACGACCCCGATAGCGAGTCCCACGAGCAGCCCTACCGGGCCGATAGCTACGACAAGCGCGGCTGTCGTGAGGAGAGTGCCGGCCGTCACGAGTACGTGTCGTGCGGTCAGGCGATTTGTTAACCCGTTCCGGTCGGTTTCTGAGGACATGTCTTATTGATTTGTTACGCTACGTCGTCCCTAAACCTCGTTCGAGGAACTATGATATAAAATGCAGGTGTTCGGTACGCGTTGGTCCGGTGCAGTCGTCGGTTCGTGAGGCGCTCCGTTCGGTTGTCGGGACAATCGACAGAGACGTGTTTCGTGACGATGACGGCGCTCTGTATCCCCTCTACTCGTGCTCCCTCCGGTCGTGCTCCTTGAGGAAGGCCTTAGCGTCTGAATTTAGGTAAAGACCATATTCAGGCCCTCTCCTCGTAGTCCTGCCAGAGTTCGCCAATCCGTGCTCGTACTGCTGCGAGGACCATCGAGAGAACACTGCGGTAGTCGTCCGGGAAGTGAGTATCAGTCGGTTCGCCTGCGTCAGGTGGCGGATGAAAGTGCTCACGAGTGTTGTGGGTACTCGATTGTCGATCCCAGCGACACTGCCAGACAGCCCTTCCGCTGTCAGTGGTAT
>DASSKS010000277.1:0-5325 GCA_035690245.1 Halococcus sp.
GAGGTCTCATCGAAGCGTGCGTAGCTTCGTGTCCACGGGTTATTCGCTCGTATCACACTCATACACCCCATACCACGTTTCAGGGTCTTCGCGTGGGAAGTTCGACGTTCATCCAGACCGCCCAAAGTCCACCGAGGACGAGGATGAGTCCAGTGCCTATCTGACTGAGGAGATAGCTCATGTGGCCGACGATACCGATAGGGGAGATGAGTATGGGTATCCCGAAACCGATGGCGATGACGCCGACCGCTACTTTCAGTTTTTCCCACGCCATACGCCTGCTGAGACCGGCACGGGTATCGGTCTTGTGTCTGCTTAGCCTAACGGAGTAGCCACACAAGTTCCTGCGGAGGCTCTTTCAGTATCACGAGCGTACCTTCACGACCGCGGTTCCCGCGACCAGATCGCCCAATCGTTGATGGCGTGCGGTGAGGGTTATTACGACGAAACCGACCACGTAGAACACAGGAAAGTCCACGATTCGGAGCACGTTTCTAACCGCAGCCGTTCGCGTCGAACACTGCGACCCATCATCGGTAACCACGACTAACCCGAGGAATCGCTTGCCAACCGTCCGACCGAACAGTGCCTCCAGTGTGAAGCCGTACAACAGCGGGGTCGAAAGCGCGCCGACGAGCAATCCGACGCCGATTGTGCCATCACCGAACGTAAGCCCGAACAAGACACCACCGACGACGGCCATCGGAATCATGAGGACACCGACACAGATGAGGTCGATCACTCCTGCACCGATTCGTTGGGACATGATCCCGGTATCGAGGGAGTCTTCGGGTCGTGGATGAGTGAAAATGCCCTGTTCTTTTGCATCCGTTCCCGAGTGAGGGCCACACTGTTCGTCGTCTGAGTGTCGAAGCCACTTGCTCGTCCGGGAGCGAGAGAGGGAAATCCCGGTATCCTCTGCCAGCCGGATGAGACCGCCGAGATGTGCCTTGCCCGTAATCAGACAGGCGTGCTCATATCCATATTCCGTCGAAAGTGACTCGACTTTCCGTAGCATATGCCGGTTCCGGTGTGAGAGGGTTCGCTTCATGAGTACCGCGAACGCGAGGAGAAACACGAGGATGATAGAAAGCGATAACAAACCGTACCAAAACTCGATTGCCAGCGCGCTCCACGGCACTATTGCTCCGAAAAGCGTGCCGAGCGTGCGTGTCCGGCGAATCACGATTCCGACCACCAGCCACGGCGCGAGAAGCGAAACGATAGTCGTCAACAAAGACTGCGGCCAGAGCACAGCGAGGCCGGCGACGATTCCCCAGTTGAGGACAACCCACGTCCACGGACTCTCGGCTGCGATGAACAGCGGGTGGTCATCGACACGATAGAGCGGGATGTCGTGTTCGTCGCTCAAGCGCCGCGCAGCGGTCATTTCGGTACTGAATACCGGACTGATTTCCCGATTGAGGACGACGAACAACGGCATCTGCACCAATCCGCTGAACACGAAAGCGAAAAAAACAGCAGGGGTTTTCAGCAGACACCGACCGTACATCTGCCAACTCGGGTCTTCTTCTGGATATTCGATGAACAGCGCATCGACTTCCTTTGCATATTCCTCCAACTCGGTGGTCACTTTTCCGAGCCTGTCGAGATGAATGACACCGAATAAACGGAGATTGATAGTATCCATCGGATACCATCTCTCTCGCGGCAGTATAAACTCCTACTTTTCAACGATGCGTTCTTCGACCGCCTCGCCGAAGTGTCTCGCCGTCTCCTCGTAGTAGACACGCACTTCGTCGCCGATTTCGAGGTCCGTCACCGCTCGCGGCCCATCGCGCGTGGCGACTTTGATGGTCTCTGCGTTCTGGAGGAGCGTTTCGATGCGGTCGCCGTCGGACGGCGTTGCCGCCCGACGTGCCTCCGAATCGGACGATTCGGAGACGCCGGACGACTCCGCCTCGTCCGCTTCGCCAGTGGATTCGGTGGCGACCTCGGCTTCGATGCGGAACATCGGGCGGCGTTCGATTTTCGCCCGCCCGACGAGCGCCTCGCGTGCCCTGCCCTCGGTATCGACAATTTGGACTTCGTCGCCGCTGCCGAGTTCGGCGAGGTATTTCGTGCCACCGCCGGGTGTGCGGACGTAGGCATGAACCGCTCCGGCGTTCACTCTAAACGGCCTGGAGGCCACATATGGGGAGTCTGCGGTTTCTGCGTGGACGAAAAACAACCCCCGACTCATACTTCCCACGAGCATTCCCTCAGTACTCTCCATCAGCGACCCGGTATCGACACACACCCGGTCCGCCGAGCCGACCTGTTCGATAGTAGTGACTTCTGCCCACTGCAAATCGAGGTGTTCGCGGTCTGCGTCGTCTCTGATCTCGACTGTGCGTCGAATCTCGTCGGGGTCGTCGGAATCGAGCAACACGCCGTCCGCGCCGGTTTCGAGCGTTTCGAACGCCGTGCGGGCCTCCTCAGAACTCTCGACGCCCGCCACGAGTTCGGTTTCGTCGCCGATGCGCGCAATCAGGTTCTCCAAGGGGATGATGGTCCAGTCCTCGCCGACGACGATGGTGTAGTCGGCTTCCTCGGCGGCGGCTTCGGCAAAGGTCTCAAAGTCCTCGTTAAATACTCGAATATATGCGCCGTTTGCCTCGTCGCGGCGTAGTGCAGAGAGGTCAGCAGACCCCGAGAAGTCGGGTGGGAGGTCCACCGTGCCATCGCCCTCGCCGTCCTTGCCGACGAGTATCGCGTCTGGCTCGTCCGATTCTGCGTCGTCGATGACGTCGATGCCGTTGTTCGTGAACGTGGCGATAGACACCGCGCCGAGTTCGCGCACGCGCGAAATGTCGCCTTCGTCACAGAGCACCCAATCGACGCCGGCTTCGAGACCTGCAACGATTCGTTCTTTTCTACTCTCCCAGTCGCCAACCGAATCGTCGGCTTTGAGCCAGACCGAACGTGTCATACCGTGGCGCTCGAAGCGAGTCGGCTTGAACGTGGCGAAAACGTGGACGCTCCCGGCGCGACCGAACGCTTATTTCGATGGGCCGATGGGTTTCGATAATGACTTCCTCCGCCATTCAGACTGTCTGTTTCGACCTCGATGGAACGCTACTGACGTACAATCAAGACCCAGAACAGGTGCTTTCTGCGGCGTTTACGACCGTGGATGTCGAGCAGTTCTGTTCCCCCGAACAGCTGTGGGCCGCCGCTGCCGACGTGGACGATGCCGATGGCGACATCCATTTTCTGACCAAAACGTTTCGGCGAGCGGCCGAGCGATGCGACGGTCCGACAGGGGCGACAGCAGCGCTGGCTCGTGCCTACGACGACGAAACCGACCACGCGGACGTGTCCTTTCGTCCCGGCGCGGCGCACGCACTGGAACAGGCACGCGAACACGGCCGCGTCGGTCTCATCACGAACGGCGGACGAGCGACACAAGAAGTGAAACTCGACGCGCTCGACATCCACGACGCCTTCGAGACACACGTCTATGCCGGCGAAACCACACCACCCAAACCCGCCCGCGAGCCGTTCGACCGGGCGGTCACAGCCCTTGATGCGACACCGGCGACAACGCTGTACGTCGGCAACTCGCTACGACACGACGTGGCGGGTGCACAGGCCGCCGGGCTTCGCACGGCGTGGTTCCCAGTCGAAGGCGATGGTGGCGACCACAACGGACACGAGCCAGATTATACCTTCAGCACCCTCTACGACCTCGCGGATGTGCTTTAGACTTCGACCGCCAACTCCGCCCGGTCGAGTGCTTCCTCAGCCGAGAGGTCGTCGTGAACCACGCCCGAAACCGCGCGCGTCATCGCTTCCGGGTCGTCGTGCTGGAATACGGTTCTCCCCATCGAGACGCCTGCCGCGCCGGCATCCATCGCACCCCGGACAGCCGCCAAGGAAGCGCGGTCGCCTTCCGGTTCGCCGCCAGCAATCACGACTGGTAATCGTGTGGATTCGACCACGTGCTCGAAGCTCTCGGCATCGCCGGAGTACCCGGTTTTGATGACATCCGCGCCCAACTCCTCGCCCAATCGGGCGGCGTGTGCGAGGCGTTCCGGGTCGGCCTCGTCGATGCCCGGCCCGCGGGCGTAGGTCATCGCCAACACTGGAATGCCGAACTCCGAAGCGCGTTCGGTGACTGCTGCGAGATTTTCGATTTGGTCGGGTTCGGTGTTGCTGCCGACGTTGATGTGGAAGGAAACCGCATCTGCACCCGCTCGGATGGCCGCTTCGACAGTTCCGGTGGTTCGTTTGTCGTTTACGTCCGGGCCGCCCGCCGTCGAACCATTCAGATGGACGATGTATCCCGCGCCGTTCGCATTTGGATAAACGCGCGGTGCGATACCCTTCTGGGTCAACACCGAATCTGCACCACCGCGTGTCACCGCGTCGATGGTCGCCTCGATGTCTTTGAGGCCTCTGACTGCCCCGAGTGTGATGCCGTGGTCCATCGGAACCACGAGGTACCGTCCATCGGTGCCGATACGGTCGAGACGCGCTCTCGTGCCAACGTTCATACTGATAGTCGGTGCCACGGCGGTTATGTTCGTTCCGGTCGCGGCGTGCGTTGCGCGACACCCGAGAGCGCTCCTTCCTTGAGTTCGTGCGCCTTCGCCTCCAGCGCATCGGCGGCCTCAGTTCCGTGTTCGGCGATAATGTCCACGAAGACGCTCCCGGCGACGACGCCCTCCGCACCGGCGGAAACGATTTCGCGCGCGTGTTCGGCTTCCGAGACGCCGAAGCCGACCGCCCGCGGAACGTCGTACGCAGAAAGCCGCGAGAGGCTTTCGTGAGTGTGTTCGCTCACATCCGCCCGTGCGCCGGTCGTTCCGAGACGCGCCTGGACGTAGACGAACCCCGATACCTGCTCCATAACGTGGTCGAGACGGTCGTCACGAGTCGTCGGCGCGACGATAAATATCAGATCGAGTCCGTGGGTCTCACACGCCTGTTTCAGGGAATCGCTCTCCTCGACTGGAAGGTCAGGGACGATGAGACCGTCGATTCCTGCGCTTGCGGCGGCTTCGACGAACAATTCAACGCCTCCACCCGAACCGTACTGATAAATCAAATTGTAGTACGTCATACAGACCAGTGGCACGTCCACGTCGAGACCCGAAACGATTTCGAAGAAGCGTTCGGGCGTCATTCCGGCGTCGAGCGAGCGCTGAATCGCGTTTTGAATCGTCGGGCCGTCGGCAATCGGTTCCGAGAATGGTAATCCAATTTCTATGACATCCGCGCCGCCCGCCGCGAGCGCGCGGACCTGTGCTGCGGTCGCGTCGGGTTCTGGGTCCCCAGCGGTGATGTAGGGAACGAGTGCCGCATCGGTAGCGTCGAACG
>DASSKS010000278.1:0-3101 GCA_035690245.1 Halococcus sp.
GGAAGGGCTGACGCCGGCGTTCGAGATTCCTGGCATCCGCGCAGAGGAGGAGTTCCTCGACTTTCTGGACGAGGGGGCCGCAGACTTCTGCAACATCAACGAATTCGAGATGTCGGATGGCAATTACGAACGGATGCAAGAGCAGGGATTCGAGCTTCGAGAGGGCCACATGAGTGCCGTCGAAGGAAGTCATGGCGTTCTCGACGTAATGGCCGACCACGAGCAGGTGTATTTCTGTACGAGCGTGTTCAAAGACGCCGCCCAGCACAGAAACCGGCTGAAGCGGATGGCGCGAGTGGTGAGACGGGAGTTCGACGAAGTGACTGACGACGGAACCCTCGTCTATGGGAAGGCGTGGGAGAGCAGTGAAAAATTGGTCGAACTCGGCGTTCCCGAGGAATTTTACACCGAGAAAACGGAGCACGTCGAACTCGCGTGGTGGCTCTTAGAGGAAATGGTCGAGGAAGGCGATGTCGGCAAGGGTGAAATCATCGAGCAGTATCCGACCGCAGACGGCACGGTGGTCGAACGGACGCCGTTGGCGTAGCGGCCAGCGTGACACTAGGTTTTGTGGAGTGTGTTCAACACGCCGGACCGGCAGTATATGTGGTTTCGGCGCAAAATAACGAGTTATGGCGCTACTCATCGGCACACGCGAAGGGGTCTTCCGGTCGGCTGACGCCACGTTCGATGCAGTCGAACAGGTGCTCGATTCGGGAAACACGCTTCGCGTTCGCACATTCGAAGAATCAGTCTTCGCCGCATCGAAGACCGGATTGTATCGCTCCGAGGATGGGATGACGTGGACGAATCTCGACGTGCCACGCGAAGAAGTATTCTCGGTCGTCGTGAATCCCGATGGAGAACGGCTGTATGCCGGTACCCATCCCGCACACCTCTACGTCTCGACCGATGACGGCGAGACGTGGAGCGAATGTGAGGGCTTTCAGGACCTCCCATCGCGCGAGGAGTGGCACACTCCCCGCCACCGCAACGAAGCCCACATCCGAAGCCTCGGGGTCCATCCCGACGAACCCGCGCGAGTCATCGCCGGCGTGGAGGTCGGCGGCATCCACGTGAGCGAGGACAACGGAGAGACGTGGAGCGAACGGAGTGATGGACTCCAGAACGACGTTCATCACGTCCTCGTTCTGGCTGCCGACGAATACATCGCCTCCTGCGGCGGCGGTCTCTATCGAACGCGCGATAGCGGCGAGTCGTGGACGCGACTCGACAGCGAAATCGAGCACCGATACTTCAGAGAGGCGTTCGCCGCGGACGAACGGATGTACGCTGCTGCCGCACGCGGTCCACCGGGAACGTGGCGAGGAGAGAACGGTGCGGACGCGGCGCTGTTCGAATCGCCAGATAGCGGCGAGACGCTCGAACGGGTGTTGTATCCGGGCGCACCCGACGAGTTCGTCCTCGCGTGGACGGCATTCGAAGGACGTGTGCTCGCCGGGACCACCGACGGGCGCGTGATTGCTCGCGAGAGCGATGGCTGGCAGACAGTAGGAAGTGTGCCTACACAGATTCGCTCGCTTGCGGCCATCTGACGCTCGTTAGTTTACCCATTCACGGCTCGATGTGTGTCATCGAAAGCGACTGAGAGGCGTCTGCGGGTGGAGCGTCGAACGATTCGGGATGAACCAGACCGGCGAGGTATTCGAGCGAGTCAACGAGTCGCGGGCCGGGCCGGTTCATGAACTGATGGCCGTCGAGCGCGTAGGCGCGGCCCTCGCGCACTGCCGTCAACTCCTCCCAGCCCTCGTGCTCGGTGAGGTCCGTGAGGTTTGCCATCGTCTGGTCTATGTCGAATCCACACGGCGCGACGACCAGCACTTCGGGATCGTATTCGCAGATGCCGGTCCACTCGTGTGGGCGTGATGCTGTGCCGGGTTCGACCATTCCATAGAAACCGCCGGCCATCTCGACCATCTCCGGCACCCAGTGGCCGGCGACCATCACCGGATTCGTCCAATCGAGAACGGCCACGCGCGGGCGGTCGTCGGTATCCGTGGTTTCGACCGCTCTGACGCGCTCTCTGAGGTCCGAGACGAGTTCGTCGGCCCGTTCTCCTGTACCTGTCGATTCTCCGATACGGCGGATGTCGGAGAAAACGTCGTCCAAACTGTGGGGGTCCGTAGTGAGTACGTCACAATCGAGGTCCAACTGGGAAATAGCCTCTCGGACGAGCACCGAATCCACCGCACACACGTCACAGATGCCCTGTGAGACGACGAGGTCCGGGTCGAGTCGGGAGAGAGTGTTGAGGTCGATGTCGTAGACTCCTCCGTTCTCTTCTGCCTCTAGTACTTGGTTGTCGATTTCTGCGCTCTGTGCGTCGGCATCGACCCGCGAGCGATTGACGACGGGTTTTTCCGTGGCGTCGGGTGGATAGTCACACTCGTGGGAGACGCCGACGGGTTCGATGCCGAGCGCGTAGACGATTTCGGTCGCCGAGGGCAGCAGTGAGACGACGCGCATAGTAGGATGACGGGAGTCGGGACCAAAGCCTTTCGTGGTCTCCTGTGCAGTTGACGACGGACGATTTATACTATGGGGCGCACAAGAGCGGGCAGAATGCTCGACGAGGCAGACCGCGAGGATTTGGAGAACATTCGGCTGCGACTGCGCGTTCTGAGCGGGATGCACAAGCTCGAATCCATCGAAAACACTGATGAGTGGTCAGACCGCGAGACGGGCGAAGCAGAGGGCAAAAGCGTCGCCTACGGCAAGGCCGCAGACCACGTTGCCGCCGTGCTCGATGATGACTACCACCAGACGGGAATCAACGAACTCATCGCCGAACTCCCCGAAGACTGGAGTCTGAATCTGCTTCGCTATGCGGCCTACAGCGACCGGACAGACGACTAGGGACCACCACTTTTTTAGAGGGGGTCCTCCTTCACGCTTCGTGCTCAGTCGAACCCCCACCAAAAACCTGGACTAAAAACTGCCGCGAACGCCATCGGCGTTCGCGGTGAACCGCTGGCGCTCCGCGCGAGCGGACAGTGACTCTACGGCTGCGGTGGTGCGGTGGCGGTTCCTGGTGGATGAAGGGCGAAGTCGTTCGAAACGGCGAAGCCGTTTCGTGATGA
>DASSKS010000279.1:0-2266 GCA_035690245.1 Halococcus sp.
GCAAGCCTCTGTGCCGACGCAAACGACCTCCTACCGGACCTCGTGGCTGCCGGCGACGGAAAGGAGTGGAATCGTCCCGATGAGTTCGTTGAGACACTGCTCTCGGAGGATGCCGAGGAAATCATCGACGCGCTGACCGACGCTATCAAAGAGGGTGCGACGACCGAACAGCTCGCGGATGCGGTCGCACGCGCTGCAACCCGCCGCGTCGCGTGGTTCGCCACGAACAACGAGTTCAACGACTGGAACACGGTTCATCACACCTTCACCTACGCGAACGCGGTCCACCGCGCGACCCAGAAAACGGATGCGCCCGAACTCTACCGCGCGTGTTTCGACGGCGCAATGAGCGTCTATCTCGACCGTTTCCTCAACTCCCCGCGTGCACCGCTGCCAGAACCCGGCGACACCGACCGCGCGCCCGAGGACATCCGAACGGACCTGCTCGACGCCTTCGATGAACAGGGGCAAGTCAATCGCGCAGCGACGCTCGTGGGCGAGCACTTCGATGCGAACGGCGACACCGATGCCCTCAAACAAACCCTCGGACGGGGGTTACTCAGGGAGGATGCAGGCTTCCATACCCTTCAAAACCTGACGGCCGCAATCGAGCGCTTCGAGTACGTTGATGAAGCGGACGAAAAACGAATGGCGCTGATGGCGTGTGCGCGCTACATGGCCGCCCACTTCCCGACACGGCGCTCTGCCGAACAGACCTTCTCGATTGCGACGCGCCTCCACCGCGGCGAGCGCCTTCACGAAGTCGAATAGACTCGTTGGCTCTCATCTCTCGGTTCGCTCGACGAGTTCGGTAGTCGTGACAACCGAGGCGAGGTCCTGTTCTCTGAAATCGCTGTCGTCGCTTCACAGTGGACAGTTGAGATGAATCGCCAGCGCGAGAAACGGCGCGTCGTCCGGGTCGATGTCCGCCATTTCCTCTCGGGCTGTCGGTAGCGATGCACTGAAGGCGGCGCTCGGGATGGTCGTGATTTCACCCAGCAACAAGTCGAGAAGCGTATCGAGTTGGTCCGTACTCAACCCAGTTTTCTCCCGAAGCATCTCACGGTGATTTCTGACCTCCGTGGCGAAGTACTCCGGTGTATGGAGGTCGAACCTATCCGAGAGAATCAACTCGCGCGTCTTTCCACCGGCGATTAACCCGGAAAACACGACGTTCGTATCGACAACCAATCGCATTCAGTAGTGTTCGGCAATGGCGTGTTTGACCGCCTCGCTGAGTTCTTCTGCGTCTTCCTCGGTGAGTTGGCTCTCCTCGGTGATTTCCTCGGCCATACGGAGTTTGCAGAGATATTCGCGCATCGACTGCCGCGCGACCTCGCTCCAGTTGATTTCTGGATGGCTGTCCATCTCCTCTTTGAGGTCATCCGGGACTCGAATCGTCACGTTTGGCATTGGAGTTACCTGTGCAAGTATATGTTTGCACAGTCAATAACTGTTTTGCTGGTCATGATGAATTAGTACGTGAAGTCGCATCGCACAAGCTATCCGATGAAGACGTTGATTATTGCGACGACGATTCCGGCAAGCCCCATTCTGATACCAGCAATATACCACCGCTGCCGGGAGATGGAGGCCATATAGGCTCCGAAGGCGAACAGCACACCGACCGCGACGGCGATTGAAACCAGCGTCGCCTGTAACAACGTAAACACCGCCCCTTCAAGCAGGAATGGAACAAGTGTCAACACAAGAGCGATTAGTGGGCCGAGTCCGCTCATGAAAGCGTTGACGACTTGGGCGCTGCTCTTATCCCGTTCGACCTGCGTATCGCTCAAATCGGTGAGCATCGCGTCTTCGACCTCTTGGAGTTCGGCGCGCATCTCGGCGCGTTCGATTTCCCAGACGCTCCACACACCTGAAGTAGTGAGACCGACGGCGGCCCCGAGACCGATGCTGATCACAGTTAAGCCATCGGGGACTCCCGAAAGGTATGCGCCAACGGTGACGCCAACGCCGGTGAGCGCGCCGTCGAACCCGTTCGAGACGAAATACCGCCGCGCAATCGGTCCAATGCTATCGAGTCCGACTCGCTCTAAAAACGATTCCGAATCGGATTCTGCCCCCATCAGTCCATTGCCGTCGGGATGTCTTCGACGATGAACTCCCCACAGGCGACCTGATCGACCGAATGGACCCGCGCGCCCGCGTCTTCGATTACTTCGGTCACGGCGTCGAAGTCGATGTCCTCGCCCTCGATGGTGAATTTGATGTTACGAACTTCCTCGTCCATCTCCAAGAGAAGACC
>DASSKS010000280.1:0-6081 GCA_035690245.1 Halococcus sp.
TAACAGGCACTGGAAACACCCATTCGGGGTCGATGCGCCGGGAGATTCTGTAGGCAACCCAGACGAGCACGACCGCGAAGACGGCATCGCTGAGCCAGTGAATACCCAAGTAAAACGTCGAGAGCACAATAGTTCCGGCGAACACGGACGCGGCGATGGCGTATTTTTGGTCTGCCTTTCGGGCGTAGAGCGCAGCGAGCACCGACAAACCAGTGTGGAGGCTCGGAAACGCCTTGACCATCGTATCGGTGGCGAGCATTCCGGTCTGAATCACCGGGCTCAGTGTGAAGACCAGCGGCTTGATATCGACCGGCGCGTAGAGCGCTGGAATCCCCACCGGAATGAAAATGAAAAACGGCAGCGCAAGCAACACGAGCGCGACGTAGCCGAGCGCGTAGCGGCGTGCTTCCCGCTCGTCGTGGGCTTTGAGCTTGAAATAGGTGAACAGGACGATTGTGGGAAGCCCCGCGAGATACACAGCGGTGAAAAACGTTGTAAGAAAGGGACTCGCAATCGTCTGAAACGCCCCGACAGTGGCTCCTTCGAGTTCGTAGATGATCCACGTAAACGTCTGGGGTGCGTGAAATTGGTGGGCGAGTGCGTTCACGCCAGCGGTGACTATCCACGCGACGCCGATGTACTTCCAGTCAGTATAGACCAATCCCTTTACGAACGCCACCGGCCGCAGGCGCGGCATGAAGGCGAGCGTACAGACACCCATCGTTATAAGGGAGGCGACCACGACGAGCAACATATACTCGGTCGTCGCCGGGAGCACGGGGACCATTCGTGACCACATACGACTGATACATCACAAAGCCGTTGTGCTTTCGCGCGACGCGCACCCGAATCGTCGGGGGGCTTATTAGCCATCGAATCCTACCCAACCCGTGTCCGACGTGGTGGCGAGTGCGCTGCCCGAGTGGTTGGTGGTCGCTCTGGGTCTCTCGGTTGCGTCGGTCGTCGTGGTCGCCTGCGTGTTCGCTATCGGCACGCGATTGTTCCCGACCACGAGGACCGACAGCGCCCGAAGACGAAGCGGCGACGACAAGCGCCGCCGCGAGATTCGCCAGTTTCTGCGGACTATCGACGAACCCTTCGCTGAAGGCCATTCCATCCATGGACAGTCCGTCGCCTTCTACCTCCCGACCCACGACGTCGCCATCACGTTCGATGCCCGCGTGTACTACCGCATCCAACGCTCACAGACGTATGCCGTATTAGTCGAACACGAACTGCCCGGTGGCTATCTCGGTCCACGCCTCCCCTTCGAGACGCCGACCCTCGATTTCGGGAGAAACGACCCCGCGAGCGCCGCCTTCGCGGTACTCGGCCTTCCAGTGGGTGCGAGCGCGGGCGAAGTCAAGACGGCCTACCGCGAGAAGATAAAACAGGTACATCCAGACCACGGTGGGAATCACGAGGAATTTCGCCGGGTGCGGGAGGCCTACGCGACCGCGAAAGAACACGCCGGATAGTCGTCTTTGTCGAACTCGCTGCGAGGAGACAGTCCACGCCCATCGGAGACGTGGATTTCGAGCGCGACAGACCCTCACACGGCGCGTCCGGTGTCACAAGCTTTTTGCGCGCCGGGAGACCGGTACCGACTAATGGCGTCCCTCCACGACCTCCTCGATGACATCATCGAAGACGTCGAAACAGTACTCCTGTTCTCACCGAGTTCGTCGTACTACGAGCGCTGTCTCGACATCGAGGACGTGTCGGTGGTCGTCTGCGCGCCGGAAAACAGCGTGAGTGCGGAGCGCTTTGTCCCGCTGCCGCTCGAATTCACCGATGTCGCAGAGCGCGTCCGCTTTGGCGTCGAAGGCGCAGCAGAAGAGGAGTTCATTTCCGACGGCGACGAAGTGGTCTGTGCGACGAAGGTGTTCGATGACACAATCGATACCGTGAGTCGCGTGCGGGTGGGGGACCTCACCAATTCTGGTATCTACGACCTCTTTACGGACTCTAGAGCCGACCCCGAAGTCATCAGTGCCGTCGTGGACGTGGCAATCGAACTCGGTAAAAAAGGACAGAAGGGCAAACCCGTCGGCGTGCTGTTCGTCGTCGGCGACGCCGGCAAAGTCATGAACAAGTCCCGGCCCCTCTCCTATAATCCCTTCGAGAAATCACACGTCCACGTCGGCGACCCCATCATCAACGTGATGTTGAAGGAGTTTTCGCGGCTCGACGGTGCGTTCGTCATCAGCGATTCGGGAAAAGTCGTTTCGGCCTACCGGTATCTCGAACCGAACGCCGAGGGCGTCGATATTCCGAAGGGACTGGGTACGCGCCACATGGCCGCCGCGTCGATTACCCGCGACACGAACGCTACGTCCGTGGTTCTCAGCGAGAGCGATAGGTTGGTGCGGGCGTTCAAGGGCGGCGAGTTGATTCTCGAACTCGACCCGGAGGAGTACTGATGGTTGACGTTGGAACGCTGCTTCGAGATGTCGTGACCGGACGGCTCAGTCTCGTGCTTGTCATCGTCGTGTTGGTCATCGGCGCGCTGGTGGCGTATCTCGTTGTCCGCGTGAGTCGTCGGCTGCTCGTGGCCGCGGGGATGGAAGCAGCGGTCGAGGGAACACCCTCAGAACGCGCTGCCGACCGTCTTGGAACCTCGACGGTGGCGCTGCTTTCGTCCCTCTTTGGACTATTCGTGTTCCTCGTGTTCATCCTCCTCGCGCTCACCGTCGCCGCGGTGCTCGATGCGAGCGTGTATCTCGTCCAGTTCATCACCTTTCTCCCCCAACTGTTCGTCGCGGCACTGGTGGTCATCCTCGGACTCGTCGTCGCCGATAGGGCCGGACTGCTTGTCAGTGAGCGCCTTCGCAGCGTGAAACTCCCCGAGGTCGGGATTATCCCGACGCTCGTGAAATACAGCATCATCTACGTCGCGGTGCTTATCGCACTCGGCCAAGTCGGCGTGGCGAATACGGCGCTCCTCATTCTGCTCGGGGCCTACGTCTTCGGCGTCGTCTTTCTCGGTGGACTCGCGTGTAAGGACCTGCTCGCCGCGAGCGCTGCCGGGTTTTTCCTCCTTTTCACCGAACCCTTCGCAATCGGCGACGAGGTCCGTGTCGATGGAAAATCAGGAATCGTTCAAGAGATCGATGTTTTCACCACACACATCGAAGACGACGGCGAGGAGTTCATCATTCCGAACCAACGGGTCTTCCGGTCGGGTGTCGTGCGCATCCGATAGGAAACCACTTTTTTACTTCGGGGAATCGCGCCCTCCGGGCGCTCAACCCCTCGCAAAAACCTGGACTAAAAACTCCCGCTCACTTGCGCTACGCGCTCGTTCGCGGTACAATCACTAATGACTACCGCAAACCGCCATCGCACAGCACCGCCCAAGCCCTCACTCGTGGTTCGAAACGGCGAAGCCGTTTCGTCATCACGAAAGACGCGAAGCGTCTTTCGAACGACTACGCTCGTTCGCCCTTGATCCACCAAGGGCCGCACCGCAACCGCCGAAGCCCTCGACTCGCTCCCGTTGGTCGCTCGTCTCGCCCTTCATCCGCCAGGAACCGCACCGCCGCCACTGCCGCACTGCAACCGCCACCGCACCCGCCGCGAAACAGGGCTATGCATCCCCGTTCGGCAGGCATTTAGCCGTCAATCCCCTACACTATCCCATGTCAGAGGTACGTATCGCGGGCATCGGCCTCACCCATTTCGGCGAGCAGCCAGCGCGCACGGGCAGAGACCTGTTCGCAGAAGCCGGACTCACAGCACTCGACGACTCGGGCGTCAACCCGGATGATATCGAGGCGCTCCATTATGGAAACTTCATGGGCGAACTCGCAGAGCATCAGGGCCACCAAGGTCCGCTGATGGCAGAAGCCGTCGGTCTCAGCGTCCCGGCGACGCGCTTCGAAACCGCCTGCGCCTCAAGCGGCGTCGCGCTCAGAGAAGCCGTCAAAAACATCCGAAACGGCGAGAGCGACGTTTTACTGGTCGGGGGTGCGGAGCGAATGACCAACATGGACACCCAAGGCGCGACCGAGGGCTTGGCCATCGCAGCCGACGACCTCTATGAGGTACGCGCGGGCGCGACCTTCCCCGGTGTCTATGCGATGATGGCCAGAGCCTATTTCGAGGAGTATGGAGGAGACCGCGAGGATTTGGCCCACATCGCCTCGAAAAACCACGAAAACGCCATCCCGAACGAATACGCCCAGTTCCAGCGCGAAGTCTCGGTCGAGGAAGTCCTTGAGGCTCCGATGGTCGCCGACCCGCTCGGGATGTTCGATGCGTGTCCCATCTCTGACGGTGCGAGTGCCGTCGTACTAGTCAGCGAGGAGTACGCCACGGACCACGGCATCGACGCTCCGGTGGCAATCACTGGTACTGGACAGGGCGGCGACCGGATGGCGCTCGCCGATAGGGAATTCCTCGCGCGCACGCCCGCCGCAGAGCGCGCAGCCGAAGAAGCCTACGCCGACGCCGGAATCGGTCCCGACGATATCGACATCGCGGAAGTCCACGACTGCTTCACCATCGCTGAGGTCATGGCGCTCGAATCCTTAGGTATGTACGAACCCGGTGAAGCCATCGGTGCCGCTCGCCGTGGCGAAACCACCAGAGACGGCTCCTTGCCGGTGAATGTCTCGGGCGGGTTAAAATCGAAGGGTCATCCCGTGGGTGCCACAGGCGTCGGCCAAATCGCAGACCTCACGAAGCTCCTCTCTGGAATCCACCCGCGCAGCGAGGACGTGCCCGACGTGCAGGTTGGAATCGCACACAACGCTGGCGGCACGGTCGCAAGCGCGATGGTTCACGTCCTGGAGGTGGTCGAATGAGCGACGCGAACGAGGGCTTCGACGATTTCCTCGATGCCGTTTCGGCAGGTGAGGCCTACTATCTCGAATGTGCCGAGGGACACGGCTGGCTGCCGCCCCGCCGAATCTGTCCCGAGTGTGGCTCGCGCGACCTCACAGAACAGCCACTCCCCGAGTCGGGCACCATAAAAACACACACGACCGTTCGCGTTCCGGCCCCCTCGTTCGAAGAAGACGCGCCCTACACCACTGCTATCGCCGATTTCGGGCCGCTGCGCGTGACGGCACAGATAGACGACCCCGACGAAGTCGAGACGGGACTTACTGTGGGTCTTGACATTGGTGAATCGATGACGACCGGCGAGCGCGTGCTCGTCTTCCAGCCGCGATAACTACCACAACGAACTATCCCGTCACAGTCGCCGCGCGTTTCGTCGATAGGCGAATTATGTATATAGGAGTGGATTATTAATCTACGAGAGCAGGGGAGAGAGAAGAGATGCCAGAGAACCAGACCACGGATGCCGAAACGGAAGCGGAAGAAAGAAACACAGAGTACGTTGCCCAGTCACGAAAGCGTACCGCGGTGCTCGGACGGTTGGTCGAAGGGCCGGCAGAACCGGCCGAAATCGCCACCGGCCGGTCGATGGGCGTGACCAGCGCACAAAGCGTGACCGGTAGCCTGAGTGTTTCGAATGCACAGAACACCGCCGAAGAACTGCGCGAGCGGGGCTTCGTCGAACTACTCGTCACCGAAGACAAACGTGTCTATACGCTCACGGCGAAAGGAGAGGAGACGCTGTTCTTACTCGAACGCAGTAACGAAATTTAACAGCGAACCGTTGAGCGCTGCTCGAAATCAGCGTTAGATTATAGCGGTTCGTCGCCCTCGATAATTCTGACTGCGCGGTCTGCGAGTTGCGGAACGCCAGTTTCCATTTTGGGATAGAGCGGGTCGTCTGCGTTGTCTTCGAGATAGCGCCGGAAGAACATCTCTCCGAGTCCGGCGAGCTTATACACCGCGAGCGCACGGTAGAAGCGGTCGTGTTCGTACTCGATTCCCGTCTGTTGTTCGTAGCGTTCGACCAACTCCTGACGAGTGAGATACCCCTCTCGGGTCATGAACGTCGCGTTGAGCGATTCGGTCGCGTCGGGCGGTTCGGGGTCTTTTTCGTCCCACCAATACGAGAGCAGCCATCCCAAATCGGTGAGTGGATTGCCGAGAGTACTCAACTCCCAGTCGAAGACCGCGACCGCCTCGGGGGGCGTTCCGGGACCGAACATCACGTTGTCG
>DASSKS010000281.1:0-2695 GCA_035690245.1 Halococcus sp.
GACGAACCGGAAGCGATACTCCATGAATTCTTAGAGGAGTTCGACTGTGTCTCGGGAACGCTCCACCGAGCGGACGGAGAGTACTTAAAACTCGTTGCTCACGAAGGGATTCCCGAGTCCGTGCTCGCTAATATCGAGACGGTTCCGGTTGGCAAAGGGATGGCAGGACTCGCAGCAGAACGGAGAGAACCGGTACAGGTATCTAATTTACAGACGGACGACTCCGGCGTTGCCGAACCTCGTGCGCGCGATACAGGGATGGAAGGCTCCATCGCTGTGCCGGTCATCGGGCCGGACGACACGCTCGCGGGGGTCATCGGCGTTGCCAAACCGGAGGCATACGAATTTTCGTCCGCAGAACGCGAGCAGTTGCTGACCGCGGGCGAGCAGGTCGCACATCGGTTGTGAATCCACAGTGAGAATTCACTGCAACGCAACGGACACAGGTCGTTTCGATGGCGACATCAGACGGGACGAACGGCCCGGTGTTCGAAGGCAAAACGGCTAAGCCATTCCATCGAGTTCGCCTATTCGATGGCTTTCTCCTTTTTTCTCCAGATACTCCCGTTCGACCGACCACTCGATGACCCAGTAGCGGTCTTTGCGCTCGCAATCGTCATCTTTCTCGTCTTCCCACTCGTATTGAAACGCTTTCAGCTACCGGGGATAATCGGCGTGTTGCTGGCCGGTGTCCTCGTCGGTCCTCATGTGTTGAATCTCCTGAGTCGAGGCGAGACGATACGGCTCCTCGGCCAAGTCGGACTGTTGTATCTCATCTTCATCTCGGGTCTCGAAATCGACCTCAACGACTTCATCGACAACCCCACCAAAAGCGCGGTGTTCGCGCTCGTGACGTTTTCACTTCCCCTCGCCTTCGGCATCGCAAGCGGCGTGACGTTCCTCGGGTTTTCGCTGGTTGGCGCGATTCTGTTCGCCTCGATTTTCTCCTCGCATACGATTCTCGGCTATCCTGTCGTCGAACGGCTGGGCATCGCAACAAACGACGCGATAACCACGGCGATTACGGCAACGGTGCTCACCGACACGACCGCGTTGCTCGTTCTCACCGTCATCGAACAGTTCCAGTCACAACAGGGGAGCGTCGGCGTGTTGTTCTGGGGGATGTTCGTGTTCAAACTGGCCGTCTTCTTCGTCGGTATTTGGATAGTGGTGCCGAGAATCGGACGGTGGTTCTTCAGCAACGTCAACGAGGAGAGCTACTTCGAGTTCCTCTTTGCGATGGCGGTGTTGTTCGTGACGGCCTACCTTGCGACGTTTGCGGGGGCCGAACCCATCATCGGTGCGTTTCTCGCCGGGCTGACGATGAACCGGCTCGTCCCTTCGACGAGTACCTTGATGAATCGCATCGGGTTCGTGGGCGATTCGTTGTTCGTTCCGTTTTTCATGCTTTCTGTGGGGATGCTCTTTCGACCGCGACCCTTTCTTCGAGAACTCACGCCGTGGCTGGTCGCCGGGACGATGCTGGCGATAATGTTCAGCATGAAATTGGTTGCGGCAGGGATGGCTGGCCGTCTGTATGACTACGAGCAAAGCGAATGGCTGTCGATGTTCGGTCTCACCACGGGACAGGCCGCCGCCGCGCTCGCCGTTGCAACCATCGGGCAACAGCTCGGGCTGTTCGGCACGCCGACCGTCAACGCAACGGTGTTGTTGATTCTCGTCACGGGATTGGTCAGTCCAACCCTCTCTGAACGATTCGGCCGACAGGTCGTAGAGGGTGAAGAACAGGAAGAATACGAACCGAGCGACGCACCACAGCGAATCCTCATCCCACTCACCCAGTATACAGACAACACCGAATCGTTGTTGGACCTCGCCATGCTTTTGCGCGAATCAGCGTCCGAAGAACCGATTCACGCGCTCACCGTGGTCCAACGCGAAGGCCAGCAACTCGATGTCGGAGAGCGCTATACCGGTTCTGACCAATCGGAAGCGAATGGCGGCACAGAAGAACAACAACCCCACTCACCAGAAGACCAACAAGCCGCGGAATCAAACGACCAGCAAACGGAAGAATCGGACGAACAGCAAGCAGACGGAGAACAGCCAGACGAGGAAACGGAAGCCGATGTCGCAGAAGCCGAAGACACGCTCGAAGAAGCAGAAGAACAGGGTGCCAGTGCCGAAGTGTCCATCGAGACCCAGACGCGAGTCGTCGAGAGTAACATTTCGGCCGGAATCGCCCAAGCTATCGAGGAAAATCGGATTACGACGGTCATCGTGGGCTGGAACAATCGCCGCCGGTTCGGCCAACGGCTGTTCGGCAGTACCACCGACCAGTTGCTTCAACGGACGACCGAACTCGTGGCCGTCGCAAACCTCGCTCAACCAGTTAACACCGCAGAACGTCTCGTCGTCATCCTTCCCGGTCGAATCGCCACCCACCCCGGATTTTTCGATGGGATACACACAGTCGGAATGGCAGCCGAGCAGTTGGGTATCTCGATTCAGTACCTCGTTGTGGGCGGCAACGAAGACCAGTACGGAAGCCGGATTTCGTCGGTCGAACCCGAAACGTCGTTCGACATCGAATCCATCACTAGCTGGGGAGAGTTTCGAGGGACCGATGAACGCTTCGAGGAGGGCGACTTCGTGATTGCGCTCACACCCCGCGAGGGAGGCCGTGGCTGGGACTCGGCACTTTCTGACCTTCCCCAGCAACTCGCCTCCGATG
>DASSKS010000282.1:0-6408 GCA_035690245.1 Halococcus sp.
CTCTCGCCCGCACTTGGACGATTACTCACCGAGACAACCACACTCAATCGCAACGAGTATGCCCATCTGCTGGACCTGCGTGAGGGCTATCGGGTATCAGAACTCACTGTCAGCGAAGATGGATGGCTAACCCACGAATCGCTCCGTGACCTGCGTCCGGCTGATGAAGGGGTCGTTGTCCTCGGGATCACTCATCAGGACGGGTTGTATGCCAGTCCTCCTGACCCAGATACACTCCTCTCTCCCGGTGACGTGCTCACCGTGTACGGCCACCAAGACCGACTAAGGGAACTCTCAACGCGCTCCGATAATGATGAAACCGCACACGAGAGAGCTATTGAAGAACACGCCCAAAACTCCGAAGAAGCCGAATTTCCGTCGCACTCGTGAGTGAAACAGTCATTCATCACCGAGGGTGATTTGGACGGAAACCTCCTTCTGTACCAAAGCTCTCTCCTGCTTACAGGCTGGCCCACAACACCGACAGCACTGTCCCAAACGACGGATTTTAGAAGGGTATACTGGATGCAACCGCCGTTACTGATAACGGTTCTTTTTTTGCCATATCGACTGCAATAGCGACTATAACTGACCAATCGTCGGAGCGAGCAGAGCGCGGGAAACTGCTCTGCGGTTGGATTCACCAGTCAAATTCGTCGTGAATCTGCCGACCCTCGTCATTCAGCACAGGGCCAGCAACATCGCTGACACCAGCGAGGATTTCCGCCGAGCGAACCGATGTCTTGCTCCCCGTGAACTCTGCAATTTCGTCGCCGCCGACGCTGTAGACGACTCGTCCGAATCCAGCTGTGACCATCCCACCCGCACACATCGGACATGGTTCGGTACTCGTGTACATCACCGTCTCGGCGCGTGTACCGGGATCGGATTCTCGACACGCCCGATAAGCGAGATGGAGTTCGGGATGGTGGCGGATGTCGTTCTCAGTAAGCACACGATTTGAGTCGACCATGACAACCGTATCGTCGCGGACGAGCACGGAGCCGAACGGTCGGTCACCACGGTCGGCGGCCTCACGAGCGAGTTCGAAGGCTTTCCGCATGTGTGAGTCATGGCCGAAATCGTCGAAGTTCGGACCAGTCATGTTTCGTATGATCGGTCGAAGCGGCATATAAGTCGTGTGTCGATGCCGGTTGAGAGTGTGAGATGCGGGGCGACCGGACGCTCGGCTCAGACCAATTGCTTTGCGTTACAGCTGTCAAGCCTCATTGTCGGCTGAACTATTGGATTGGCTGGGCTGGTCGGGTTCGGACCAGCGGTCGTCAGGATTGACCGGCGCGAGTGCATGTTCCCGTTCGGTATCACTGTACGTCCGGTCGTCAAGGTTCAGACTCCGTTGTCGCCACCGCTGGCTCAGTGCCGACTCGCCCTCCGGTCCGACTCGCGCACCGTGGACAGTGAAGTATCGACCGCCGCGGTCCATCTTCTTGCCCTCGTAGGTGTGCTGGTCGAAGATCACGTCGAACTCGCTACCGGGTTCGAGGTCGCCGACCGGGAAGTCATACGTCGGTTCGCGGCCTGCTTTGCGCGCTGCGGCGCGTTCCTCTGCTACCCGCTCGAAGTAGTCGTTTGCATAGGTAGCCTCTCGGGTTGAGGTCGCGCGCGCGGCAGCGAGCGCCGCATGGATGGCGCACAGTCGCCCCTCCCACTCGTCGGTATCCCAGCACTCGGTTGCCAGTTGTTCGTAGCGGTGGAGAAGAAGCACTATCTCGTCACCTGCGCGCAGATCTTCGACGACGTAGAGAGCGAGTCGGTCCCAGAGATTCCACGCATAGCCCGAGCGGGTGAGTTCCCACGCAGCCCACGCCGCACATTCTTCATCCGAGCGCCGTACAGCCTTCTGGAGCAGGCTCGACACGTCGTATCTGTTGTAGCCACCTTTGGTCTCGTGCTCTCCAAGCTCTTCGCCGAAATCGTTCGTTTCAGGGTCATCGTCTCCACTTGTATCCTCGATTGCAGCCTCACCTCCGCCGAGCGTTGCTTGTTTGTCGTCGCTCATAATCCCGGAGAGCGCGGGGAGCGTACATGTGATTGGTCATCTGCTAGTTGACAGACGACACAACACAGAACTATCGCCGCCGAACGCAGAAGAGCTCTGTATTGAGAAGGAGTTCTCAGAGGGAGCAACAGAGATAATCATCGGTTCATGAGAGAAGTAGTGGACGAAACTCTTCTACCAAGACGAGGCCAAGCGTTGATAGGCCAGATGAACGCTGCTTATTCATCTGCTACACGCACCCTCTTGTATGGAGCTATCGATTGTCGATCTCGCACCGATTCCGGAAGGCGGCACGGCGACAGAAGCGTTCGAAAACACGGTCGAACGTGCTCAACACGCCGAACAACTCGGCTATTCACGCTTCTGGGTAGCAGAACACCACGATTTCACGAATCGAATCGCCAGCACTACTCCTGAAGTCCTGATCGCTCACATCGCTGCCAACACCTCTACTATCCGAGTTGGTTCCGGGACGGTTCTGCTCAACCACTACAGCCCGTACAAAGTGGCTGAAACGTTTAGCGTCCTCGACGCGCTTGCTCCTGGCCGTATCGACCTTGGTCTTGGGCGGGCGACGGGCAATCCTGTCAGTGACTACGCCCTGCAAGAAGACCGGAGCCAACACCAGCAGCACAGTGACGACCATGCCGAGAAAATCAACGAGGCTGCGGCCCATCTCTACGAGGGCTTCCCCGATGATCACCAGTTCAGTGAGCTGAGCCTCGCTCGCTCGCGCGACGACGTTCCCGACGTGTGGGTGCTCGGTTCGAGTCCGTCGAGCGCAGCAATTGCTGGCGAGTTAGGTCTACGCTACTGTTTCGCGTCGTTCATTAGACCCAAGCCCGCTGTGCGGGCATTCGAAGTGTATCGAGACCGGTTCCAGCCCTCATCGTTCGGTGCCGGGCCGAATAGTCCAGAGGGGATGCTCGCGGTGAACGTCACCTGTGCCGAAACGGATCAGGAGGCAGCACGGCGACGTGTGACAACAGAGGCCTCGCGCCAGCGATTACAACGCGGGAATACTGACGCCCCGCCGATCCGGTCGGCGGATGAGGCTATCGAGGAACTCGGTGGCGTTCCCGATCCGACGCCAACTGACCTTCAGCCGGGCGACTGGCCGCGGCAGATTTCCGGCAGTCCATCCACGGTCCGCGATCTATTGGAACAGATGACAGCACAGGCCAGTGTTGACAAAACCGTCGTCCAGAATCAGATTGCGGACTCTGAGAACGTTCTTCGCTCTCATGAATTGATAGCCGAGGCTTTCGATCTGACCGCATGATTAGGGCTGACACTCGATCCCTTTGTTATCACTGGCTATCTGCTTGGTCGAAGGCATCGCTGGCATCCTCAGCGATTTCGCCGGCACTGATGTGGGAGTAGGCGTTCATGGTGGTTTCGGGACTCTGGTGGCGGAGGATTCGTTGTGCTTGCTCCCAGCCGACTTCGCGGACGAGCGTATCGCCAGCGCCTCGCCGTCCACCGTGGAGTTCGAGGTATTCGCCGTTCGCTGAATCGATCCCCGGAACGTCCGCGTTTGCCGAGAGCGTTCGCATCAGGCGTCGCGCGGCATCAGTCGTTCTCGCCGGAGACGATGCCACACCTCCCGTATGAGCCAGCGAAGCATCAGTTCTAATTGACGAAAAGAGTTCGTCGCACTCTTCGTGAGCGGACCAGAAACCACGCAGGTTGTCGTCCAATCATCCTGTAGTACTGCCTGATTTGATCGGAACGAACGTACTGGACGCTCTACGACTCATGTCGATTCGGTTCCGCGGGCTCGCCATGCTACTCCAAGGCCCACCACCAGCATGACTATGATAACCACGTGGTAGGCGATGTCCGGGACAGTGCGAGGACCGATCCCAATGATGATCGTCCAGGCTCCAACGAGCGTCCCCAACAGTGCGAATGCCTGCACGCCTGCGGTGATGGAAAACATCGAGCGCGGGCGAACCCAGGTTATCGCTAAGCCAATGAGTAGAACCGTCCCGATTACAGCCTCGGCAATCATTGCCTCTTGATGCTCATAGCCCTGGATAAGTATCCCTGCGTGAATCATGGCGGCGAGGAGGAAGGATGCGCCCTCCACGCCCAGCAACGCGCGCATCATCCGCTTCAGAGGAATTTCTTCGGTCCATCGGATTCGGTCTTCCGATTTATCGTTCTCGTGTTTCGGGGAATTCTCCGAGTGTTCGAGTGTAGATGATCCCATAGTGCATCAAACGAGGGCAGTCGTATTGACCGTTCACTCGAACATGTTCTACTGACGGCGCGTATTTGGAGTCGTCGCGCGTCAGAGCCAGCCACCGACGACCAACAGTAAAAGGGCGACGACGCCTGCGCCATAGAACAGCATCGTGGTTCTATGTGCGGCGGATTCGACACCCCCCGCTTCGATTCCATCGGTGAGCCGTCGACCCGCCGCGTTGCTCAGGCCCGAGAGGACTATCCAGAGGACGACCATCGTCACCACGAGTTGGCCCCGGAGTGAATCCAGTGGTGTACCAGTGATGGCTCCCTGACTCACCATGTAGCCCCCTGTCAGGAGCATGATCACCGGTGCCGCCTGTGAGACTCGAACGAACCAACCCGTCATCCAGTCGAGTGCGTCCGCGCCGAGACGGCCGTCACGCGCTACCGGAACGACGAGTGCGGCCATGAACATGGTCCAGCCGGCCCACACGCCAGCGACTACCAGATGCAGTACATCCATCAGCGTATAGATGGCTACCATTACAGATTCGATGAGGCGGGCATTCGCCGTAGGCATTCACTCGAACATGTTCGCGGCTAAGCGCATATGGCTCGCTGGCGAGTATACAGTGTATGCCCAGCGCACGAGTGAAGTTCACGGTCCCCGGCGGGCCAGCGGCCCTTTCGACCGAGTACCCGGACGACGAGTTCCGGATTCTGGCCAATCACCATACGGACGACGGTCTAGGGGTGGTTCTCGAAGCCCGGACAGTGGACACCGCGGCGCTCGTTAGAGACCTCGACGAGGCCCCGTGGTTGCCCTCCTACGACGTGCTGCACGCCGATGAGCAGACTCTCCTAATTCAATACGTCCTTCCGTTCATCCCACCGCCGGTTCGAGCGGTGCTCTCCTCGGGGAATCTGTTGCGATTTCCCCTGACCCTTCGAAACGGGTGGATCATCTCCGAACTGACCACCACACACGAGCGGCTCTCCCAACTCAAAGCCGAGTTCGAGGACGCCGGTCTCACGTTCGAAGTCGTCTCGGTCACGCAGTCGCTTGACCGGACCGACCTGTTGACCGACCGGCAACGACAGTTCACCACTGAAGCGCTCGCACGCGGATACTACGACAGCCCGCGCACCTGTTCGCTCACCGACCTCGCAGACGAACTCGGCGTCAGTAAATCGACCGCGAGCGTCGTCCTCCACAACGCCGAAGAGACGATAATCAAGGGGTTCTTCGCCCAGCCGGTCGAGTAGTCCACGGTCGTACTTCACGGGCGTCGCTTCGGACAGTGCCGTACTCTCTCCCACCCTCCTCTTTGCGCTCTCCATTCGACTGTTGTCAGTCGATTACGGACAGAAATCACGACAAATCCGATGATTACTCTCCCTTTTCATCGAATATGTTCGAACGAATGTCTATGGCTCGTGCGCGCCTCTCTTCGACTGTGGAACAACAATGCCCACCAACGAACGCGCACCAGAACGAATGATGGCTGGAGAGCACCGACAGAGCGGACAGTACATAGAACAGGTCATCGAAACAGTCGCGTCGTGGCCGGGTATCACGACCGGGGAAGGGCGGTTCAATTCGACGACCTTCGAAATCGAACAGAGAGACATCGGGCACGTCCACCGATGGGGACCGGTTGACATCGGCTATCCGAAACCGCTCCGCGACCAGTTGATGAGGGAAGGAAAAACAGGAGAACATCACGTGTTTCCGAACTCGAACGCGACGACTTTCCATGTCGAATCAGATGAGGATATCGAGCAGGCGCTCGCCCTGCTCCGGTTCTCGTATCTCTATCAGGTGCTGGTACTGCAAAAACGCGGCAACGCTCCCCCAGAACTCGCCGCCATCGACGTGCGCGACGAACTCGCACGGATGGACGCGAGCGACGACCTCCGTGCGATATTCGAGGACATTCACGCGCGGTAACGAAAACGGCGACGTTCGTCGCGGAGTCGGTCCTAGCGCACGAACAGTTCTCGCTACTCGTCATCGAAGACATCGCTAACGTCCTCGGCGAGGTCGCCAGCATCGATGTGCTGGTAGGCTTCCGCAGTGGTCTGTGGGTCTTCGTGGCGGAGGGCGCGCTGAGCGGCAGCAGGACCACGTTCGCGGTAGAGGACATCACCGACGCCGCGGCGCGCACCGTGGGGTTGGAGGTAATCGACTGGTC
>DASSKS010000283.1:0-2794 GCA_035690245.1 Halococcus sp.
GACCCTTTCTGTGTTTTGTATCGGGCGAGTTCTTGTCGGACGATTTTTCGCCATCTGGACATCTCGATTGAGCGAACTGCGCGAAAGATCGAAAACATTTCGGTGTCATCGATAAACGATACTGTCTGTGAGGGCAGAGAGAAACAACCGATGACAGACGTAAACTCACTCGTCGGTGACTGGGACCTAGAAACCGATAATAAGCGAACGATGCTCTTCGTAAGTCGCAGCACCGGCTACGAACTTCACACGTCAAGCTTCGAGAGCGACGAACACTTCGTAATACTGGCTGACCATGAAACCAATGAAACAGTGGCAGAGATTGAGGTCAGCAACGAGGACGAAGAAAATACGGCGATACTCATGCTCATGGGAGCGATATCGCATCCCGAAGTGTTCGACAATGTAGGTGAAGCACTGGAGGACGTATCCCGGAGTAGAGGACATATCTTTGATTAAACGAAACCGGCTAGGTTTCATGAGCTAACAAATAGACACAATTCCAATGAATCTACCGCTGGTCGAGATACGCGAGCACGCCCCGAACGTTCAGGCGCTCCTCGGCGCGGGCTTTGCGCTCTGACCACGCATCACCCATCTCGCTCGCGTCCATGAAGTATTCGATAACTGCTTCATCGCTGTCGAGTTCCGTGCGTTGCTTGCGGATGGCCGCGACCCACTCCTCCAAAACCCGTTCGTACTCGTCCATCAGCGCGTCGTCGTATTCTCTGGGACCGAAGTGGCCGAAACAGAGGACAGAGGGATTGATTGTACGAATGGTTTCGATGTCTTCGAGACACCCCTCTAAATCGAAGTTCGATGGCGGACTCGTCTGGCGAATCGTTTCGATTTTGGGTATCCAGATGCCCGCCGCGTCGGCGGTAAAGAGCGCGTCGTTTTCGCGGTCGTGGAACATCACCTGATGGGGCGCGTGGCCCGGCGCGTGATAGATATCGAGTGTATGCGTACCGCAGTCGATTTCGTCGCCGTCTGTGAGACCTTCGATTCGGTCTTCGGGGACGGGTTTGGGTTCGGCGTAGTACTGCCACTGGTCCTCGACGGCGGCTTTGGTGCCCGCGATGAGTCGTTCGGGGTCTACGAGGTGTGGAACACCGATTTCGTGGGTCTTCACGGTCGCGTTCGGGCACGCCTCGGCCAGAAATCCCGCACCGCCCGCGTGGTCGAGATGGACATGAGTGGGCAGAATGTAGGCCAGTTCTTCGCGCTCGATACCCACTTCAGAGAGCGCATCGAGGATGTTTTCATAGCGAGTGCCGATGCCGGTGTCGATGAGCGCGGGCCGCTCGGCATCGAGGATATAGACCGCGCCGTACTCCTCGGTGTCGTACATCCCGGTATCGACGTAGTAGCAGTCAGAACACCCGTCGATTTCAAAGACATCACCGATTGCCATACCGCTGCCACGCGAGGCGGTGTGAAAAACCTCCCGCAGAACAATAGGATTTTGTCCCGTCGTCGTGATACTGCCGGAGAGAACTAATCGTGAAACCAGCTGTGGTTTCTCGGTTGCCCCTGATTCCTGCACTTGCATCGGTAAAGACTTCTCTCCGGCAGTAGAACCGTCGGCAAATGTTGGGCAGACAGTTCCTCCGCGAGCACACAGACGAGGTTCGGGAGGCCCTCGATGTTCGGAGAGCAGACGACGTAGACCTCGATGCGGTGCTCGAAATCGATACAGAGTGGCGCGAAGCGAAAAACCGCGGCGACGAACTCCGCCACGAGCGCAACGAAATCTCGGACCGTATCGGCGAACTCAAACAGGCCGGCGAGGACGAAAAAGCAGAAGAAGCCATCGAGCGCTCGACGGAACTCAAAGACGAAATCACGGATATCGAAGACCGTGCCGACGACTTAGAAACCCAGTTGAACGACGCACTCCTCGAAATCCCTCAGATTCCCCACGAGAGCGTCCCTGTGGGTGAAGACGAATCGGACAACGTAGAGCAACGCCACGAGGGGTTCTCAGAGCTTCGAGACCTACCCGACCCTGTGATTCCCCACTACGAGTTGGGCGAGAACTTGGAGATTATCGACGAGGCGCGCGGTGCGAAAACCACTGGTGCGGGGTTTTACTTTTTGAAGGGAGAGGGCGCACGGTTGGAACACGCGCTGGTCCAGTTCATGCTCGACCTCCACCGCGAGCAGGGCTATCTCGATATCTTTCCGCCGATTCCGGTGAGTTCGGATTCGATGACTGGCACGGGCCAACTCCCGAAATTCGCAGAAGACGCCTACAAGCTCGAAAACGAAGACCTCTGGCTGTGTCCGACCGCCGAAGTCCCGGTCACGAATATGTATGCCGACGAAATCCTGCTGAAAGAGGATTTGCCCCTGAAACATCAGGCCTACACCCCCAACTTCCGGCGCGAGGCGGGTGAACACGGCACCGAAACCCGAGGAATCGTTCGAGTTCATCAGTTCAACAAAGTAGAGTTGGTGAATTTCGTCGAACCAGCGGAGAGCTACGACCGACTCGACGAACTGCTGGATGAAGCAGAGGAGACGCTTCGTCGGCTGGGCCTGCCCTATCGTGTACTCGAAATCTGTACCGGCGACATCGGATTCAAGGCGGCAAAGCAGATCGATTTGGAGGTGTGGGCACCCGCTGACGACATGGAGGAGGGTCCGAAAGAGGGCGGTCGGTGGCTCGAAGTCTCCTCGGCCTCGAATTTCGAGGGGTTTCAGGCCCGTCGCGCCGGCCTGCGCTATCGCCCCGAACGTCACGAGTCGGCGGAGTATCTCCACACACTGAACGCCTCGGGTGTCGCGCTCC
>DASSKS010000284.1:0-2274 GCA_035690245.1 Halococcus sp.
GCCGATGCGACGTTCTGTCGTTTCGACGGGCACGTTCCGAGGACCGTTGTAAAGGTGGATTATCGAACCTCCTTCAAGAATATCCCCATTGGCGCACATTTCATCACGAAGAGTTAAGGTCGGAGCGAACCCCCCACCGCCATGCGTCTCACCGAGGTGACAGTCCATAGTCTGTCGTCGCCAATCGAACCCCCACAGGAGCGGGCGTTTTACGGTGGTGTCCGCCGCCTGCACAAGCGCGACTTCGTCCTCATCGTCGTGGAAACCGCCGACGGCACCGTTGGGTACGCTCCCGGTGCGGCAACGAGTTCTGCAATGCGCGAGTACTTCGAGGGGACCTCTCACGATGACTTCGCCGACCTGATGGAGACACGAGTCGCAGACGCGATTGCAGCCATCGAAATCACGTCTCCAACGGACATCGCGCGGACAGTCCGCGAACTCGCCCTCCCGACGAAGATGGAATCGGAAGCCATCGGCGCTCTCGATGTGGCCTACCACGACATTCGCGGCAAGGAAGTCGGTGCGCCCGTTTACGAACTCCTCACAGACCACGACATCGGTTCTGTTTCCCTCGATTGTTACGCGAGCGCAGGGATGTACATGGACCCGCCGGAGTATGCCGAACAGGCACGAGCAATTCAAGAGCGAGGATTTTCAGCCTACAAGTACCGTCCCGCCGGGCCTCCAGAAACCGACAGAGAGGTCATCCGTCAAATCCGCGAGACCGTCGGTGATGACCTGGATGTGATGGTCGACGCCCATACGTGGTGGAAGCTCGGCGAGCGGTCGTACTCGTTCGAGCAGGTAGTCGGCGTTATCGAGTCGATAGCTAGCGAGAATCCCTACTGGGTCGAGGAGCCAGTCGCTCCGATGGACTACGACGCCTACGAACGCCTTTGTGAGCGCGTTGCGGTTCCCGTCGCGGGCGGAGAGAGCGAGGCGTCGCCCGAGGGACTGTGCCGCCTCGCAGAGACGGGTATCCGGTATCTTCAGGGCGATGTCCGCCATCACGCCGGGTTCACGGGCTGTTGGCGCGCGGTCGAGGCGTGTTCCGGGCGCGATGTGACTTTCGTTCCCCACAACTTCGGTACGCAACTCGGTCTCGTGGCGAACGCACACCTCATGGTAGCCCAGCCAGAGACGTCGCTGCTCGAATATCCGGTGTTCGGCGACGACACCGCCGGGATGTACCCCTTCCCGTTGGCCGAGGAGGTGGTCGCAGACGACCTGTCGATTGAAGACGGCGCGTTCGAGGTGCCGGACGGGCCGGGGCTGGGTATCGAAATCAACGAGGACGTGATCGAGGAGTACCCCGCAATCGAGGGACCGTGGACGGAGTTCGAATACGAAGACGGGTGACTACGCGATGGGTGTTCGGACGGCGTTCACGACGGTCGCGGTAGCGTTAGAGCGCGACTCGGAGGAGGTGTCCCGTCCGGGACGGTGATTTCTGAGCACTGCGGCGACTTCACGGATTTTGGCCGCATCGCTCCGCGAGATGGGACCATTCTCGGCGCGGGCGGCGAGGACCGTGGCGACGTCGGTTTCCGCTGTTCTGAGGTTCGCGCGCACCTCCGAGATACGTCTGCGTTGGTCGGCAGTGAGCGCCCGGTCCTGGAGACCGGCGGTGGTTGACCTGACAGTAGCGGCGACAGTCACGGCGTCGCGTCCGTAGTCGAGAATACTCGCCGAATCGTTCCCCGCCCAGCGGACCTCGGTATCGGTCTCTCGGAGGATCGTTACCCGGAACGCTGCCTTGGCGATGGCGGCGTCGGTCATCGACATCGAGGGCGAGACGGCAGCACGAGCGTCGTATGATGCCAATATCGCCGCTTCGACGGGATTGTATGCGTCGGATGGATAGCCGGCGTTCGCCACGGCGAGACCGCCGCCGACCGCAGCGAGCACGAAGACTGCCGCGAGGACGACCCGAACGCCGCCCGTGACGGGATGCTCGCGTCGCATGGGATTCGACCACCGGCGGTCGAAATCGATGTCGAGGTGAGCCTGAAGCAGGTCGGCGATCTCCGTCGTCCGTTCTGAGGCTCCCGAGACGATCATGCGTCCGTTGGTGGAGATACGGACGAAGGAGTTGTGAAAGCCAGAATGAACGATTGACAGCCCCGGACCCTCCGAGAAAGCGGTCTCCGTGACGCCATCGAGGTCGGCAGCGTCGGCGACGGCGTTGCGGACAGCGCTAAAAACCCGCTCGCGCTCCCCGATGGGTTCGACCGAGACGTAATAGTAATCGTTAGTTCGACTCCCGCCACC
>DASSKS010000285.1:0-3346 GCA_035690245.1 Halococcus sp.
GTCAACCCCGAACTGGCAGCGGGATTCAACTGGCCGTACATCAGCAGCATCCTCTATCACGCCGTGCTTCCGCTGCTTTCGACGACGCTCGTCGGCTGGGGCGGGACAGCACTATCGATGCGCGGAAACAGCATCAGTATCCTCGGCGAGGACTACATCCGCGTGGCGCGTCTTCGGGGACTCTCGCGGCGCAGGATTGCCCTTCGGTATGTGGCTCGCAACGCGATGTTACCGATGTACACGGGAATCGTCCTTGCCATCGCGTTCATGCTCGGTGGGTCGGTGATTTTAGAGCAGATATTCACGTATCCGGGTGTCGGGTACTACCTGTTCCTCGCCACCGTCTCCCGTGACTACCCGTTGATGATGGGTGGTCTCATCATGATATCCACAGCGGTGGTGATCGGCGTTCTCGTCGCCGACCTCACGTACAGCAAGATCGACCCGCGGGCATCAGGTGAAGGACAGCGCGAGACATACTGAACCCAACTCAAAAACCATGGCATCAGGACAAACGGACGAGACACAGGTTGCGAACGAACTTCCATTCACGACGACGGCGGACGCGACCATCTCGCGGCGAGAACAGGTCATGCGCCACGCCGACAACTACGTGGTCGCCCCCTTTCGAATCTTGTGGAGCGACTGGCGCGCGCGCGTCGGATTCCTCATCATCGTGTTTTACGTTCTCATGGGAACCATCGGGGTCCTGATGAATCCAGTCCCCTATACGGGGATGGGACCACGATACCTTCAACCGTTTCACGCCGGCTGGTTCACCCTCGAATCGGTGTCGCTTTTCGGGGTCTCCCTGCCCCTCGACCCGCAGTTCAATCTCATTCTCGGAACCGGCGCGCTGGGACAGGGCATCTGGTCCCAACTCGTCCACTCGACGCCCGCAATGTTGAAGATGATTCTGGCGGGGGCTGTGTTTTCAGCAGTGTTTGGCACCGTTCTCGGCACGCTCGCGGGCTACAAAGGCGGACTTATCGACAGAGGCATCATGATGCTGTCAGACGTCACGTTGACGATTCCCGGCCTTCCGTTGGTAATCATCATTGCCGCCGCGCTCCAACCGAAAAACCCGTACTTGATCGGATTCATCCTCGGTATCAACAACTGGGCAGGTCTCTCGCGGGCCGTCCGGTCACAGGTACTCAGCGTCCGCGAGCGGAACTTCGTCGAAGCATCCCGTTCGATGGGATTGTCAACACCGCGCATCCTCGCCGACGACATCCTCCCGGATTTGATGTCGTATGTCTCAATCAATTTCGTGCAAGCGTCGCGGGGAATCATCTTCGAATCAGTCGGTCTGTACTACCTCGGAATTTTACCGTTCACGACGCTGAATTGGGGCGTGATGATGAATCTCGCATACACGACGTCCGGTGCGTTGTACACCTGGAAATCCGCCCACTGGTTGTTCCTCCCGATGCTCACGATCACGCTGCTCTCGGTGGGACTGATTCTGTTCTCACAAGGGTTGGACCAGATATTCAACCCGCGGGTGCGTGCTCGCCACGTAAAGGCCGTCTCTAGCACCGGAGCGGATGACGAGGAAACGGACGTGACTCCCATGAGCAACGTGCCGACCAACTAAGATAGAAGAATAATGATACGAAATCAAAACCGGGCTACTGAGGGACCGAACAGAGCAGCGCGACGGGACGTCATTCTCGAAGTACGCGACGCCAGTGTTTCCTTCGACATGGACCGGGGAGAGTCGCGTGTACTGGACGGCGTCTCGATAGATATCTATCGGGATGAGATTCTGGGTGTCGTCGGCGAATCGGGGTCGGGGAAGTCGATGTTCGCCTCAGCCCTCCTCGATGCGGTAGTGCGACCGGGGACACTCACCGGCGACATCACGTACTATCCCGAAAACGGCGACCCCATAGACCTCCTCGGACTGAGCGAGCGCGAACTCAAACGCCTCCGCTGGGAGGAGATTTCGATGGTATTCCAAGGCGCGATGAGTTCGTTCAACCCCACGATGAAGGTCGAAAAACACTTCTTGGAGACCATAGACGCCCACAATCAAGACCGTAGCGAGGGGATGAGCCACGCGCGCCAATTGCTCTCTGACCTCTATCTCGAACCCGAGCGCGTCCTCGATTCGTACTCACACGAACTCTCCGGGGGAATGCAACAGCGCGCGCTCATCGCGCTCTCGCTCGTGCTCAAACCAGATGTCTTGGTGATGGACGAACCGACCGCCGCGCTCGACCTCCTCATGCAACGGTCAATCCTCACACTACTGGAGAACCTCCAAGAGAAATATAATCTTACTGTTATTTTCATCACGCACGACCTCCCGTTAGTTGCTGGTCTCGCCGACCGTCTTGCGGTGATGTACGCCTTCGAGTTCGCCGAGGTCGGTCCGAGCGAGGAAATTATCCGCAACGCGGCCCACCCGTACACGCGGTCGCTGCTGAAGGCGGTCCCTCATCTCAACGCTTCCTTGGACGAGATGCGTCCAATCGAGGGGTCGGCACCGGACCCGGTGAACGTCCCGACCGGGTGCTCGTATCATCCACGATGTCCGCTCGCCACCGAGGAGTGTCTCCAAATCGACCCGGAGTACTACGATGTCTCCCGCGATCACCACGCAGCGTGTCATCACTGGGAGGAGTCGCCAGCAGCGATTCCATACTCGGTACGCGGTTTCGAGACCGAAAGCGACACGGTAGGTGCAGAATGAGTCACATGGCACACAAAGCGGATAACGACGGGATTTTCATCAGCAGTCCCCGATACGGCACGGGTGGTGAAAATCGATGAGTGACGGGACTGCCCCCCTTCTCCGTCTCGACGATGTAAAAGTCCATTTCGAGCAGCAACAGGGAATCTTCGACCGTTTCATCGGAAAGCGGAGCGCTCGCGCTGTCAAGGCGGTAGATGGAGTGTCACTGGACATCCAGGAAAACGACGTGGTGGCGCTCGTCGGGGAGTCAGGCTGTGGGAAAACGACCTTGGGCAAGACTGCCATCGGTCTCCAGCGTCCAACCGGTGGTACCGTCGAGTACCGCGGCCAGGACATCTGGAAGGCAAAGGAGGGGGCAGAGAACGTAGAGACCCCATTCGAGGAGATTCGGCGGGCGCTTCAGATCATCCATCAGGACCCCGGTAGTTCGCTCAACCCGAATAAGACGATCATGAAGAGCCTGCAAGCGCCGCTGAAGAAGTGGCAACCGGGACTGAACGCCGAGGACCGCCGTGTGAGAGTCCTCGGTATGCTCGAACACGTCGGGATGACACCGGCCGACGACTACGCGAATCGGTTTCCCCACCAGTTGAGCGGCGGCGAGAAACAGCGGACAGCACTGGTCCGCGCCCTGCTCATGAA
>DASSKS010000286.1:0-2201 GCA_035690245.1 Halococcus sp.
GTGAGCGATGCCCCCGTCTAAAAAAGTGGGTGTTCCTAGGCGTTGTTCATCCGCAAGACGGTTTCTGTGCCACAGGCCATACACTCGGTTATCCGATAGGGTTCACGCGAGAACTCCGCGTTCTCTCGTTTGTCGCTTTCGGTGCGAAGCTCTATTGAGACAGTATGCGGGGTGTCGCGTTTGCATTCATCGCAGGCTTCAGTGAGGTCGCTTGCAGACTGATTCTTGATGGACATCAACCATCCCTCGGTCGGACAGGTGCATAAACACCCAATTCCGTTATGTTTCGTTTCTACCGTTCATGACCATTTCAGCTCGAAATCACCGCTATGAAGCCGTCTCTCGGCCGTTTTCGTCACACTGTTTCGCTCGAACGACTGGTGAAACAGTCGAGAACGGCCACAAAACTTATTACTGTTCGATTTCCCGGCTGATTAGCGGCGGATATAAGCGACTAAGCCGAGCCACGTAGTACGAAGCGCATGAATCAGCTATTCGCCCCGTGGCGCATCGAATGGGTCGAGCGCGAGGACGACTCGGATGGGTGTGCGTTCTGTGACCTGCCCGAACGCGGCGTGGACAGGGAGGCCAAAATCGTCGCCCGAAGCGAATTTTCGTTCTGTTTGTTGAACAATTCGCCGTATAATCCGGGCCACGCGATGGTGATTCCCTACCGCCACACCGGCGAGTATGGAGACCTTACCGACGAGGAACTGCTCGACCATTCCAAACTCACCCAGCGCACGCTCCGTGCAATCGGGGATGGACTCGACCCGGATGGCTGCAATACGGGAATGAACCTCGGACACGCCGCCGGCGGGTCGATTGCAGACCACATCCACACTCACGTGGTGCCGCGCTGGAAGGGCGATACGAACTTCATGGCTGTCATCGGCGAGACGAAAGTCATCGTCGAGGCCATCGAAGACACGTATGAGCACCTCCACGAGGCGTTCGCCGCACAAGAGGGCACCCGTGAACGCGGACCCGACGAGGCGGTCGTCATCGAGTAATCCGGTCTCGAAGCCCAGTTATACCGGCTTACCGAACGCATACACCGTGTTCTGGCCCGTGATTTCGACCTCCACGAGGTCGCCGGGTTCGATATCGTAGGCGGGTGCATTCTGAATAATGACCTGCCGGTAGGCTTCATCATACGACTTCACCGAGTCACCAGTACCGAGTTCAGTCGTCATAACCTCGCGGCGCTCGCCGACCATTTCCTCGTAGGCTTCTCCCACAACGTCCATCTTTAGGTCGGTCATCGCTTTCGAGCGCTCTTTTTTGAGGGTTCCTCCAAGCCCCTTCATGTCGGCGGCGTCAGTACCGGGACGCTTCGAAAACCGCGTGACGTTGATTCTTTCAGGACGAGTCTCGCGGAGTAGTTCCATCGACTGTGCGTGGTCGCTGTCCGTTTCGCTCGGAAAGCCCACGATGAAGTCGGTCGCAAGCGTCCAGTAATCGAGGTGAGCATCGAACGTCTCGACCACCTCGCGGAACTCGCGCACCTGATGCTGGCGGCGCATCGCACCCAACACGTCGTTGCTTCCCGATTGGACAGGGATATGAAGGAAATTATACAACTTCTCGTTTTCGGCGAACACCGTCGCAAGTTCCTCGCGGATTCCGTGTACTCCCTTTGGGTTTGCCATGCCGACTCGAACGCGAAAGTCGCCGTCGATGGCACAGATTTCATCGAGAAGTTCGTGGAGTTTGCGCTCTCCGGTATCCCAGCCATAGACGCCGGTGTCCTGTCCTGTAACCCGAATTTCTTTCGCGCCGGCGTGGACCAGCGCGCGGGCTTTCTTGACGTTTTCTGCGACAGATGGCGAGTCGATTTTGCCGGTAGCGTGTTTGGTGATGCAGTACGAACAATCGCTCATACAGCCCCGTGCGATGGGGAGAATTCCGATGACGCCGTTGAGGACGGGTTCGGTTCCGGCGGTCGTGGTCGGACACTCGCCGTTTAAGGCGACCTCGGGGACTTCGTCCCAGCCACACACCCGCGCGTCTATGTCGGCGAATTGCTCACTCTGTGCGAGCGCCATACAACCAGTGATAACGAGGTCTGCCGTTTCATCCGCCAACTCGCGCGCCCGCCGGAGCATATTCGTCTCGGTTTTCTCAACCACGGTACACGTATTCAGGATGGCTACGTCTGCGGCTTCGGGACTCTCGACTGGGTGATGGCCGCCGTCACG
>DASSKS010000287.1:0-3635 GCA_035690245.1 Halococcus sp.
GACGAGGACAGAAAATACTAATTATTTTTCAAATAACTACAAATGTGGCCGCGGTCTGGAGTACAATGACAGTCAAGAGATGCGGATAGAGACACTCACGCTCACAGATTGGGCCGACGCGCTCCCGGCGACTGGCTTCGAATGGGCACACGCACCCGAGGTGCTCCGGGTTCTCCGTGACCACGTAACGGGCGAGCTACGGCTGTATGGCGGCTTCAACGGCCAGCAGTTGGTAGGATTGCTTCCTGTCGTCGTCAGAACCGAACTGTTCGCAACGGCGGTCATCTCCCCACCACCCGGCTTTGCCATTCCGCGGATGGGACCGCTGTTGGTGACAAGGAATTCCGAACAACGCGAACGAGAGCGGATAAACCGGACGTTCACCGACGCAGTGCTCGAACGCATCGCCGGCCACGGCCCGCTCACGCTGGTTGGACTGTCGTGTAGTCCCGAGTATACGGACCCACGTCCGTACCGGTGGGCCGGTTTCGACACCAAGACACGCTTTTCATATCGACTCGCCCTCGACGCCACGACACCGGAGACGGTTTTCCAGTCGTTCAACAGGAGAATCCGCCGCGAGATACGCGACGCGGAGAACGCGGGAGTCACCGTTTCGTGTCGCGGTATCGAGGGTGCGCGCGCCGTCTACGAGGCGTACAAGACCCGACGGAACGAACAGGGCGATGGGTATCCCGTCTCGTGGGAGTACACGCGCGACCTCGTGACAGCGCTCTCAGAGCGCGCGCGGGTTTACGTCGCAGAAACCCCCGAGGGCGAGTTCGCAAGCGGCGTCACCGTCGTATTTTCGAACGACGAGGCGTACTTCTTCCAGGGAGGAGCGCGCGGGGACCGCTCGGGTGTGGGCGCGAACGCCTTGCTCCACTGGCGCATCATCGAGGACATCCTCACCGACCCCGCGCTGGATTCGGTGAGTCGATACGACCTCGGCAACGCGAACATCGAAACGCTTGCGCGGTACAAAAGTCAGTACGGCGGCGAACTCGTGCCGCAGTACCTCATCACGTCGGGCAGGCTGATGGACCTCGCACGGAGAGCCTACGAGTTACTCGCCTACTAACTCCTCCTATGCTGATACGAAACTCCCCCACGGTCCGGGTTCGAAACCGTTCTGTGGGCCGTACTGGAGCGTACAACGACACAATAATCAATTCCCGTGCAGTCCATTGAAAACAACAACTCATGGAAATCGAGCGACTCACACTCCCAGAATGGGCCAACGCGCTCCCGGCGACTGGCTTCGAGTGGGCACACACACCCGGGACGCTGCAGGCCATCAACGACCACGTGACGGGCGAACTGCGGCTGTATGGCGGCTTCAACGGCCAGCAGTTGGTAGGATTACTTCCTGTCGTCGTCAGAACAGAACTGTTCGCAACGGCGGTCATCTCCCCGCCGCCGGGATTCGGAATTACTCGGATGGGACCGGTATTGTTGCCGACGAGTCCGAAACGGCGCAAACAGGAGAAGGTAAACCGGGAGTTCACCGCAGGGGTTCTCGAAGCCGTCGGTGCCCACAACCCGTTCACGCTGTTCGGGCTGTCGTGTAGCACCGAGTATACGGACCCACGCCCGTACATTTGGGCTGGTTTCGACGTCGAGACGCGCTTTACCTACCGGCTTGACCTCCACGACACGACGCCTGAACACGTGCAGCAATCATACAGCAAGAGTCTCCGCCGCGAGATACGCGATGCGGAGAACGCCGGAGTCACTGTTTCGCGCCGTGGCATCGAGGGTGCGCGCGACGTGTACGCCGCTCACGAAGCCCGCCGGAGCGAACAGGGCGACAGCTACCCGGTGTCGTGGGAATACACACGTGACTTCGTGGCGCGGCTTGGCGAACGTACTCGAACCTATGTGGCCGAAACCCCCGACGGCGAGTTCGCAAGCGGTGTGACTGTGGTGTACTCGAACGACGAAGGATATTTTTTTCAGGGTGGAACGCGCACGGACCATCTATATGTGAATGTAAACGGGCTGTTACACTCACACGTTATCGAGGACATCCTCACCGACCCCGCGCTGGATTCGGTGACCCGATACGAACTCGGGAACGCGAACATCGAACCACTCGCGCGGTACAAAAGCAAGTACGGTGGCGAACTCGTTCCCTACTGCTTCATCAAATCGGGCAGGCTGATGGACCTCGCCCAGAAGGCCTACGAGCTACTCATCTACTAGTGACACTGCCTTCTGTCGTATTGGAACACGAACATTTACGACCACAGCCGCGACGTTTTCGGCCGCTGTTGGGCGTTTAACGACACAATAGGCAACCCCATCGGTGCTAATTCTCACAGAGATGACCCAGAAGCCGTGGTCGATTCGGCGGCGGACGTTCCTCGCGATGGTGGGCGCGAGCACCGCCATCGCCGGTTGCTCGTCGGTGACCCCATGGCGGTCTGACCGACACCACCCCACGGAGAGACCGACAATGAACCCAGAAAAAGTATATCGGATATCGAAGAACTATCACGTAGGACCGGAACGGAAACGCCCGCCAGCGAGCGACGCCGAGGGAACCATCTGGGAGGTGGTCGACACCGAAAGCACCGCGATTCGGCGGACCCTCTCCGATGGCGAGCGGTGGTTCACGCTGAACGTCGAGGCAGGCCCGCCGAGTGCGACCGGCGAGTATCACCTCACGTCCGAGGATGGATTCGAGGAAATCCAGCGGGTTATCGACCGAACGGACGGCAACGTCGTGATTCGCCTCGCACCCGGAACGTATGTCGGCAGCGAACTCACGCTCGACCACGGCGTCATCCTCGCGGGGTCGGGCCGCAACGCCACCACGCTCAAACTCGAAGACGGCGCGAACACGGACCTGCTCACGACGCCCAATCCGCCCACAGAAAACGTCATGGAGTGTACCCTCAGAGACATCACCTTCGATGGGAACAAGGCGAACAACCGGAAGGGAAACGTCGTCTACGGCGCGTTCTGGAACAGCCGATTCGTCGACTGTGAGTTCCACTCCGCACCCGAAAGCGGCTTTTGGCTGGCCGGCTCCGAAGCGAGCACCGACGACAACCAGTTCCGTGGATGTCAGTTCATCGATAACAGGGGAACGGGGCTGCGTGGCGGTGCAAACAAGGTCTCGTATCCTGCTGTCGGGGTTGCGCGCGTCGATACCAACTGGTTCGGCCACAACGGCGGTCCCGCGATTACCGCCCGCGGAAACTCGTGGAAAATCAGTGATTCGAAGTTCTACGACAACGCTCTCACTGGGGGCGCGACAATCGAACTCGACCGGTGTAGCTATTCGAGCGTCACCAATAGTGATATCTACTCGGCACGTGCGGACCGCGACCTCATCGCCGTGTCGGCATCGACGGGAGTCAACAGCATCGGCAACCAGGTCAAGAACAACGACCTCAGGGGCGAGTATCGGTCAGCGGTACGGTGTCTTGCCGATGGAAACGGCGTGCTGGCGCTGCAAGTACACGGAAACACGTTCCAGAGCGGTGGCGACGCGAGGAGTGGAATCGTCGCCCGCGAGGAGAGGGGGTCGTTCGCACACTGTTCGTTCAAGGACAACACGTTCGTTGGGGTCTTCACCGGCGCGAAAGTCACCCTTCTCCCCGGATGGCAGCGCGCAGCAAACGTCA
>DASSKS010000288.1:0-3513 GCA_035690245.1 Halococcus sp.
CTCGTGTGCCGTGGTGAGGTCGTGATAAGCCTGTGCTGCGCGCTGGTCTGCCTCGTCGGCCAGAAACCAGAGGTCACAGAGCGTCATCGTCCCGAGGTCGAATCTATTGGGTGACAATCAGGCCATAGCGTTCTGAATGCTGACGAAATCATTGGCGTAGCTTCGTCCGCCGGCGGCATAAGCGTTCGAGTCGAAGCAGTATTGCCGTGCGAATCCGTTACACGTAAGCGACCACAGTCGAAAGGACGCGCCATTCTATGAGTGTCGAACTTCCGTTCGCCCCGGTCGATGCCGTCATCCGACGACACGCCGGTTCGCTGCGCGTGAGTAGCGAGGCCACCGAGGAGCTTGCCCGCCGGATTCAAGAGCACGGCGCGATGGTCGCTACCGAGGCCGCAGACCGCGCGACCGAAGAAGGACGAAAGACGTTACAGGTGGGCGATTTCGAGACCGATATGGACACCGAAACAGACCCGGAATTGCCAGTCGCCCCGGTCGACCGCATCGCCCGCCTCGACATCGACGAGCGGTATCGCGTTTCGATGGACGCCCGCATTCTGCTCGCACACATCCTCGAAATGTATGCCGGACGGGTCGCGGCGGCCGCAGCGGTCCTCGCCCGTCACGCCGGGCGGCGCACCATAACGCTTTCGGACGTCGAAACGTACTTCGAACTCGAACCGTACTACTCTACTGGAAGGGACCCATCGTGAATCCACTCATGCGCACTCGGTTGTCGTCTCTCGACTCGCTCGCAGCCAGCACAGACAGCGCTCCGATAGCATCCCCCGGATGAAATTCGGCTACTCCGCGGAGTGTCTCAAACACGACGCCGGCGCGCGCCACCCGGAGAGTCCAGACCGCCTCCGAGCCATCCGTCAGGGACTCGAAACGCGCCACGGCGTCGAATACACAGAAGCCGACCCCATCACCGAGGAGATGGCCTGTGCGGTCCACGACGAGAGCTATATCACGCAATTACGAGAATTCTGTGCGGAGGGTGGCGGCCAGTGGGACCCCGATACGGTGGCGGTCGAAGCCACGTGGGAGGCCGCGCTCAGAAGCGCCGGACAGGCCGTCTGGGCGGCCAAAAAAGCCCTAGAGGGTGCGACAGGCCGGGACACTCCCTTCGCTATCGGCAGGCCACCGGGCCATCACGCCGTTGTGGATGACGCGATGGGGTTTTGTTTTCTCAATAATACGGCGATCGCCGCCCAGTCCGTGCTCGAAAACGGAATCGGGACCGTCGCAATCCTCGATTGGGACGTTCATCACGGTAACGGCACCCAAGACATCTTCTACGACCGCGATGACGTGTTCTACTGCTCGATTCACGAGCGCGGACTCTATCCGGGTACCGGCGACGTGGACGAAACCGGAACGGGTGACGGCGAGGGCACAACTGTAAACATCGCGTTTCCGGCTGGCGGCGGCGATGTGGCCTATGTCACCGCGATAGACGAGGTGTTCGACCCGCTGCTCGCCAATTTCGACCCGGACCTGTTGCTCGTGAGCGCGGGCTTCGATGCCCACGAACACGACCCGATTTCACGAATGAGCGTCTCGACGGAGGGGTATGGTGTACTGGCCGCGCGCGCGCGCTCGTTCGCAGACCGCCTCGACGCAGGACTTGGATTCGTTCTCGAAGGCGGCTACGGCTTGGAGACGCTTTCTGAAAGCATTCAGACGGTGAACGAGGTCTTCGGCGGCTACGAGCCGGTCGAACCCGACGGCGATATCGAAGACCGAATGCAGGGAGTCATCGAGGATGTCCGCACGGCTCACGGTCTCGGCGAGAAGTAGTCCGCGAGTTCGACACCGAATTCGTCTGCAAGCGTCGCCACCTCATCACCGCAGAGTACGTCATAGCCCGCATCGAGCGCGTCCGCGATGTCGGTGCCGAGGGCCACACCGCAGAACCCATCCTCTAAGAGCGCGCGCGCCGTGCGGTACTCGCGCTCGCGTTCGACGACGTATCGGTCGCCGTCGATGAATGGACCGTAACAATTCTCGTGCGTGTAGGTTTCATAGAATCCCTCTGCGTGTTTTCGCGCGCTCACCGGCGGTCCCTCGTGATGTTCAGTATTCGGGAGTTCGGCGACAGCGAGTTCACAGAACAGTACCCCTGTATCATTTGCGAACGCAGCCGACCGAAGCACACAGAATCCGTGTCTGTCGAGTGTATCGACCACTCCCGAACGGGATTTTTCGAGCTGTGGATATAACTGGTCGCCAACGATATCTGGAACCGCGAAACACACAGCAAGAGGTGTCGTTCCACGGCGTTCGATTTCTTCGCGTACTTCGCTTGCCGAAAGCGGTATCTGCGTCTCCGCCTCGAACAGCGACTCGCGCGGGTCGCAGAGCAGGTCGCGGGCATAGTGCTGGAATCGGGCGAGATTAGTCGTTGAAAGCACTGCGGCGACGTTTCGCTCCGGGTCCGTCGGGTCAATCATCACGAGTGGGTCATCGAATGTGCCTTTGCCGTGATTTTCGGGGTCGAAGCGAATAGGTGAGCGCCAGTCAGCAGCCGCCTCACAGAGCGGACGAAAGCCGCCGTGTTCGAGAACGAGGAGTTCAGTGAGATAGCCCGAGAATCCGCGTGTGCGGAGGTCGCTGCCATAGACGCCGATGGCCGAGAGAAAGCGTTTGGTGAGTCGCACGTCCGCAGCGAGCGATTCGTCGAGTCGAGATTCGAGATACTGGGTGTGGAACGGCGAGCGGTCAACCGCAGAGCGGATGTCGGTCGCGCTCTCGACCCGATAGCAGGGAACGAGGTCAACGGCAAATCCCTCGAATTCGCCGGTGACGTAGGGGTGTTCTGCGTACTCCTCGCGGCCATCGGGGAGCACCTCGTGGCCTACCGAAAGCCCGTAGCGTTCGAGTTTCTCTCGGGGGAGGTCCGGCGAAAAGCGTATAAATAAGTCGATGTCGCGGTCGCCGGGCAGCCACGTCCCGCGAGCAGTGGACCCGACGTGAACGACATCCACAGAAACGGGAACGGTCTCGATTGCCGCTTCGGTGTGTTCTGTGAGTCGGGACACAGCCCCATCGAGGCGAGCACGTTCGTCCTCCTCGGGGGTGACGCGCTCGCGGACCTGCGCGAGTACGTCATCAAGGGCGTCGTCGGTCATGGCGAACCTATCCCGCCGTCGGGCGAAAACGTGTCGGTCGAAAGCGAAACGGCTATGAACGAACTCCCGTTAGGATGGACCGAAGCCGCCGTAGCTCAGTTGGTAGAGCACCTGGTTGTTACCCAGGTTGTCCCAGGTTCGAGCCCTGGCGGCGGCGCTTTCTGCTGCGAACACGACGGCGAGCGGTGCGAGCCGTCCGTAAGCAGTGAAAGCGCAACCCGATAGGGGTTGAGCAGACAAGTCGCAGCCCGCACAGCCGAACGAAGTGAGGCGAGCAGGAACGTCTTGGCGAGTTCGAGCCCTGGCGGCGGCGTCAAAACTTCGTTTTGACGAGCACACGAGAACCGCTTTGCGGTTCTCGGGACGGCGTGAATTTCCT
>DASSKS010000289.1:0-4869 GCA_035690245.1 Halococcus sp.
GCCACCACACCGACCGCATGAGGATATACACCAGCGCCGCCCGGCGGTTTTCCGTGTCAGGCGTATCAGCAGAAACCGCCCCCAAACAACTATACTCATGGCGGTAGTTGGATCGGCCAGCAGGATTTCCATAGGTGTAACGCTCGGTAGCCTTATGCGGTGGAAGTTGTTACATAAGGCAGAGCCATGTCTGCCGAGAACCCGCCGACAGCGCCGGAATCACTCCCGAAGTACCTTCGGAAGGGTCTCCCAAAACAAGAGGTGGACACACTCACGGACGCACGCGACTTCATCGATGAACTGATTGAGTGGAAACAGCGGCCAGTCGAAGACGACGACCTCCCCAAGGAGGCCGAACCAGTTGACGACGAGAGTGACGAGAGAGGAGGAACGGTGGTAATGGAGAAAGTGACCTGCGGTGACGAGACCTGCAAGTGCATGAGAGAGGGCGAGAAACACGGCCCGTACAAGTATCACTACTATCGCAAGAGCGACGGGACGCTCACCTCCGACTACATCGACAACGAGTGACTTCTTTCTCTACCTTCTCTCGCACTCTGCTGTACCTTGTGTAACATTCGCTGGTCGTTCTCAACGAGTCTGTTACATAAGGCGATGGAATCACCGATGCCCACCCCGTCGTTTCCGCTGACAGCCGTTCGCTGTCGGGTGATCACAGCGATGAAGAACCATTTTTGCTCCGCTTGCGGGACAGCCCGTTGGGAACAGTAGTTCGTTCGCGACCAAGGCACGTATCTGCGGGGCGGATGAGCACCTCTCGCTGCCCTCACATGGTCGGCATCATCTTCGCTCGGGAGGGTGGCTCCTGTTCTCTTACGTCTCGCCGAAAACACACCGCATTTCGAGTGAAATCTCGGTGTCGGTCAGCAGTGTTCCTTCAACCTCTAACTAAACGCGCTTGAACGCGCCGCGCAGATCAACGTGCCACAGTCTCGCAAGTGCGGGCACACCGATGCCGATGCCTACCGCGAGGCCAACCAAGAAGACGACTTCATTCATGCACGCTGTTTCAGCGACTACTGATAAAGGACTGACCCATGCATTCTGAAAGTGAAATCTCCACACAGGACGGTGGTTTCCGAAGTAGTCGGTTTGTTCCTGCCGGTCTCCTCGTCTGCACTCCCTACAAAGTGTTCGCCCGTCACTGAGGCTCCGACGCGCAACACGTCGGATTTGTCCTCGCCACACTCCTCGCGCGTGTTCCATCATAGCGTCGAGGGAGTTACTCCATTCGGTCGTGGTCAGCACCCCGACGTATCGTCGTCCTCAGCGGAATCGCTTTCGGTGTTGTGGATGTTGTAACGGTTTCTCGGATGCAGATGTAGACGGTAGTGTTCGTCAGTCGCCTGCTCGATACAGAGGACACACCGCGTTTCGAGTGAAATTTGATGCTGTCGGTCGTTTCGTTTCCGAACCTACAACTATTCAATTTTTACTCGAAAGGTTAATCTATTCTGAAATCAATGTATAGGCGTGCCGAATTGGGACAAGAAACGGATACTGCGGTGTAGCCAGTGCGGCGGATTGTGTCCGGGGACGCCCAGTACTGACGGCGAGTTCGTTCCGGCTGGAGCAGCGAGCGGTGGACGGTGCCACCAATGCGGCAATGACGAGTTTGAGCAGGTCGTCCTCGCATCATCCGACTAATTACTTCCAGTACTACCTTAATAGATGGCTTTTTTGATAGGAAAATATATCACATAGATTCGCTAACCCGCTACGTATGGCCGAGTGTGAAAACTGTGGTGCGTTCGTCACTGAACAGTACGTGCGAGTGTTCGCCCCGACCGGCATGGATACCGTGCGCGTCTGCCCGAAGTGCCCTGATATGGTGCGCGATGGTGGTGAGGTGCGCGAGGCAAAGTCACCGCGACAGTAGGACCGAGGGTGAGCTTCCTCCGGTTGTTTCCACCGTTCTCGACACACCAAATTTCGAGTGAAATCCCGCCATTGTCCGGTAGTTTTCTGCGTTCAGCGACTGTCTCGTTGTTTCGTGCCCGGCCAGAAAGTTGAGTTCGGTCGCACGAGGAGAGATGAGTATGCCATATGATGGAGAGAGTCGCCTGTTGCAGTGTGTGCAGTGTGGTGCGTTCTATCCCGCGCGGACGACCGCTGATGGTGAGTTAGTGCCGAGTGGTGGGACTTCCGGCAGGAACTGCAACTGTGGGAGCGCCGAGCTTGAGCGAGTCACGCTTGCACTGTCCGATTGACTGCCGATATCGTCCGGAGGCCGCCGCTCCCACTCGTCTTATGTAACGTTCGGCCTTTTTCAGTCACCGGCCTGTTACATAAGGCCTGGATAGTCGCCGACAAAAACGCCACCGTTTTCGCCGCTCTCGACACCCCGCATACGGAGTGTAAATTCGTCCAAAATCGCCCACAGACGCGCTATCTACAACGAACGACACCTTTGGAGTTTTGATCGATAAGCTGTCTATGATATCATAGCTATCTATGCCTTCTAAAACGGTTTAGATCATGTGCGAAAATACAGCTACGTGCGATTAACTAGTTTAGATGTCTAAGACATCTTCGACGGCTATTCCTTCTAAGCTAGCTTTGACGACGGCTGGATAGTAGTCACGATTCTTTTCTAGGGGTCGTCCATGCTCACGCTTGTAGCGTGCATTGAGCTCGTCGAAGCGAATGTCTAACTCGGTATGTAGCTCCTCGGGAAGATACATGAGCACGCTCGGGCGGTCCTTGATCGACGTGCCGCGATTTCCGGCCTCATTAGATGCGGAGGTTTCGGCTGCTGGTTGCTGACTGCGTTCACTTCCGGCTGATTGATTAGCCGTCCCTCCATCTACAACTTCGGTTTCGGCGTCTTTGTCTGTATCACGATCACGTTCAAACCGACGCTGTAGTCTGTCCGAGCGCTCCTGTCTGTCCTCACTCATCGGTGAGGCCCTCCAGGTGCTCAGCAATTTCGAGAAAGATCGGTTCCATGTCGCTCTCCTCCTCGTGATGAAAGATCGAGACGCCAGCTGACCACGCGCGCTTGAGGGCGACGCGCTTGCGGACCTCCCAGACGGGAATGCGTGCGCCGAAAGTGTCCTCGAACCAGTCCATCATTTCCTCGGCTTCGCCATCCTGCTCGACGCGGTTGGCGACGACACCAACATCGCGGATGGTTGTCTCGTAGCCCCGTTCGAGCGAATCGATCTGGTCATAGAGAATTTCGAGTGCTCGGATCGAGGTGCCTTCTGCGAGTGCAGGGATTAGCACGTCTGGACAAGCCAGTAGTGCGTTATCGGTAACGTGCCCGAGACTCGGCGGACAGTCGGTGATGATGAACTCGTATTTATGATCGAGTTCTTCGAGCGCCATCGCAAACCGTTCACGACTCCGGAGAGCGCCCGTGAGGTCAGTTTCGAGGCCGAACATATCGATATTACTCGGCAGGACATCGAATTCCTCGTGTGCGACGATGAGATCAGAGATCAGGCCCTGCTCGTCAAGATCGGTGAGGACGGTCCCGAGGTGGGGCGGCTCACGCTCGTACTCGTCGGCGAGACCCAGCCCTTCGGTGCCATGGCCTTGTGCATCGAGATCGACGAACAGTACGTCACACTCGCGCTGAGCGAGTGCGCCGGCAGTATTGATGGCAATTGTTGTCTTTCCAACACCGCCTTTTTGATTCGAGACAGCGATCTTTGATGGCATAACGATCTAACTGGTCTATGCTCTCTAAGAGGTCTTAGTTCTCAGTCAGCCATCTGTCTGACAATGGTATCTCATCATGCAGGATGAGTATGAGGGTATGTGAGTCGTACGAATGAGACCCATTCCAAGACTCATTGGCTAATTGATGGCCCAGAAACTATCGTTTCTGATCATCCTGCCTAAAAAGTAGGATATTTTAAGTAAAAGGGTAGGGATGTAACTGTCGGGGTTACCCCCTAACTCCGACAGTATTGATGAGTAGAGGCGGACAGTCACGGCAAGTGCGCCGGAACATGTAGTTTCGTCGGTGGGATGTAGCTAATTCCTCGGGGCGCTATCCGAGACAGTGCCCGTCAGCACCGCCGACACACTTGCTGTCGCGGTCCGTGAACCGTTCCGTGGCACAGGGTAGAACAGTTCTCTCGCGTGACTGGGTATTCGGTCGGTCCGATGATGGTCTGAACGGACTCCCGCAGAGGAGCACGCCGGAACAAAAAGTTTCGTCGGCGGGATGTGGACGAATATTGTCCTGGTCGCCACCCGGAACACAGTGCCCGCCAGCACCGCCGACGCGCTCGCTCCCGCAGTCCGCGTATGTGCAATCACGATGCACAACCGTAGAGCTTTCGCTGCTGCTGGTAGCTGTTTGGTCAGTCCATCACGGTGTGGCAGAACAAGCACGAACCCATGAATAGATGTTTCCGGTCATACTCTCGGACTCGGCAAGAGCGCAGAACGAAGTGTCGTGGAGGACAAATCGGCGATTATTATACCATCTGGACGATATTCGGCATATGGCAGTTCCGTTCGCAGTCATCACCCTCCTACTTGTGCTCATAGTATCGTTGTTGATTATCCGTACTGGCACCATCGCGCTCGTGATGACCGGGATGTCAGAGGAAGTAGCGTCGTTTCAGGCAGCCTCTGCGTTTTCTGGGGCGGGATTCACCACTGACGAGGCCGAACAGGTGGTTTCCTCCCCGCAGCGGCGTCACATCGTGAAACTCCTCATGCGGGCAGGGAGTGTCGGTGTTGTCACTGCAATTGCGTCGCTCGTCCTCTCATTTTCGCGTTCGAAGGGGTCCGCAGTGCCGAAATTTTCGTCTCTCGTTGTTGGAACGGTCGTCATCGTTCTATTTGTTCGGAGTCAGTGGTTCAAACGCGGACTCTCGCCCGCACTTG
>DASSKS010000290.1:0-3772 GCA_035690245.1 Halococcus sp.
GACGAACCCAGTGGAACGATAGCACTACGTGGGCCTAAGAATGGCGAGTACCGAGTCAAAGGGCGGCCCAATCAACCGCGCGCAATCGCCATCTATCCCGGTATCGGCGTCATTGCCAACGCGCGTGTCGTACCAGCAGACACCCGCACGGAGGAGGCCTAGCGAGGCCCACCGATGGAGGTTCCCGCCGGACGCATCGGCTCTCCGAACGCACTGGACCGGAGCAGCGACCCGCGTCAGACACATTCCAGTATCAATGACAAAACTGTAATAACGCACGAGACAGAGATAGACCCAGAGGCAAAAGCAAAGCTACGCAAAATAAATAAGCCGATGAATCGGGGACGCGCCCTAATTCGTCCCCGACCCGAACAGCAATCGGTGCCACGCGACCTATACTCACCAAGTTTGGTCGTACTGGTTCTTCATCGGTCTTCGGTCAAAAGCATTGTGGTGCGTTCAGAGGCATTACTGTCTCTCGTCCAACCACTCACTCGCGTTTCCATCGCCAGAGGCGGCGACGAAGTGGTGCGAATCGTCCATCCGTTTCCGCGAGAGGGGCACGAGCGCGAGCCAGACACGCAAGACCGGGGATACGGCGACCGCTCGATTCGCCAGCAAGCAAGCCGAGCCATGATAGCAACTCATGGCAACAGATAACAATACACAAACTCATACACCAGCACAGACAGCACGAAACGACCGCGACCAGCAGAACGAACACGAGAAGAGCGTTCGAGAGCGCCAACACCGAGCCGAGGCAGAGAGACGCCGCGAAAAGCGATGGGAGCGGTGGCGCGTGAGAGAGACCGCGATTGCCCGCCGAGTAAACATCCACCAGCCGGGGCCACAACAAGATGCCCGCGACCATCGGGGGGAGGTGGTCTGAATGCAAATCGACGCCTTCGGGCGGGTTATCGACATCAACGCGCCCGAGACGGTCGATTGTACCGCGTGCGACGGCCACGCCGAACGCCTGTCGAGCGCGTGGCAGGGCGAGGGAATCGTCTATCACAACTACTTGTGCCGCGACGACGACTGTCCAGCAGGCGGCACGATTGTCGAGCACGACGACGGCGACGAGCGGCGTGTCGGACCGGTCTTCCGCGCGCCGCACACGCGCGAGCCAACGCGCCGTGACGACCATCCCACCAATGGAGTTGTTCGCACCAATGACAAGCAGGCCGCCGAAGCGCGGGAGGTCCACCCATGAGCGACGACTACCCCGCGAAATTGACCGACGACGCCCAGCGTGGTTTCGGTGCCTACACTGACGGAGGTGAGCGCCGATGAAGTTGAAGACGACTGTCGGTCATGCCAAACACGACGAGATAGATGCCTATATCGCCCGGAAGGACGAGGGCAGAGAAACCATCCAGAACACCCCACCGGGCGAGTGCTTCGGAAATCCATACCGTCTCGAAAACCATTCACGCGGTGCGTCGATTCGGAAATTCGCCGACCTTCTCGATACGCTCCTAGAGGAACGGCCAATCTATCGGTTGTACGTCCGCGACCTCGCGGGTAAGACGCTCGGCTGTTGGTGTCGGCGCGTCAACGAGGGCGAACCCGCCTGTCATGGAGATGTCCTTGCAGCGAAGGCCGGCTACCTCTACAAGCGGATGTCCACAGCCGAGGGCGAGACCTGCGAGCGGGGCGACCACTGGCTTGTAGACTACCGCCAATGGCGCGAGTGCGTTTGGTGCGGCACCAGCGCGCAGGACCTCTCGCATGGGCGGGCCATCGACCGAACCGGCGCGGACCTCTGGCCCGATGACGACGGTGACGACGACAAAGCACACCGCGTTTCCGATGTATCCGACGAGGACGCTGAAAGCAGCGAATCGGGTGATTCCGGCTCAGACATCCCCGTGGAAGGCGGTTCCGGTGATGCAAACCCCGGCTTCGAGGGGGACGAATCCACCGCGCACGACCAGCCCGACCGCGAGCAGGGCCGTGCGGCAGTCGCCACCCAACGCGCGCCCAACGAGCGTGCGCGGAAAGGAGGGCAGGGGTGAGCCGTCATGTCGGAACAGCACTCACCCGACCATCAGCACCAGCAACCGCGCTCGGACGCACCCGGCATCGAAATCACGGGCCAGTTCCCCGCCGAGACGGATGTGACGGTCTACCCCGGCAAGGAGGACAACGACGTGTGGCCGCCCTCAAAGTTCCACCGCGAACTCTACGACGCCGACGAGAGCGTACTTACTGACCGGCTTCGTGAGAGCGCCCGGTCGGTCGGTCGGCGTGCGGCATCAGTGGCGAAACTGTGTGACATCCTCGATAGCAGCGGCGTTGACGCTCTCGATGGGAGCTACGCCGATCTCTGCATTGGGGTTGCGAAGGGACGCGCCGACGACGCCCTCGAACTCGCACGCACCACACGGCAACTCGGCGGGAACACCAGCCACGACGTGCGGACGAGTCTCGACGACATCAACGGTGGCGACCCCGCGCTGTTCGCTGCTGCCGACGGCGTGACGCCCACCATCGCCATCTCGATGGATGGATTCACCGAGGTTCGCAACGACCAGCGCGAGGACGTTCTGTCTCTCATTCGCGCCTACGCGGACGGGTGTCGCGTCGTACTCGTTGCCGGTCCTGTCGAGCGGGGATTCCTCTGGCTCAAACACCGTGACGAACTCCCCGGTAGCGTTAAGGACGACTGCAATCCGCGTCTTGGAGTACAAGCTAATCCAGCGGCGGTCAAGACCCGCGTCGAGGACGCCCGCGCCGCCCTCGGCGCTGATTCAAAGCCTGTTGCCATCCTCCGGGTGATTGCCGACGAAACCAGCGAGACGCTTTCATACAGTGCGCTCGCCGCCGAGATGGGTGTCGGTCAGGGAACCATCCGCAACCACGTCACGCAGCGACTCCAACCCCATGCGCTCGTTAGCCGCTTCGACCATCTTGGCACCGCCCACGTTTCCCTCTCATACATCGGCCAGCAGTTCTTGAACGCTCTCGACCGCGAGATCGGCAGACAGAGCCGATTCGATGAGTGCGTTAAGCCGACCGGAAATCCTGACGATAATTGCCGTGTAACCCCGCCCGCGTGGGAGGGCCGCCACAGCCCCGGCGCGGAGGGTGGGGGCAGTGCGGAGTGGTGCGGTTGCGGAAGCGGTGGCGATGCGGAAACCTCCGACGACCGCGACAGCCACCGCAATCGTCTCCCGCACTATCATCAGGCCCGGGACGCTGCACGCCATCGCTACGCCGCAGCCGCTGGAAGTGCCGTCGAGGGCGGCATCGGTCTCGTTGACCATCCTATTCCGGAGAAAGAACATGACCGCGCCGAACCGCACTGGTACTATGACGAAAAAGCCGACCGCCTCTACGTTGGTGCAGAATATGATAACCCCATGAGTTGGTGGACGTGTATTGCAGTAGCGTTAGCCAACCCGCGAACGTTCCGGCACGTTCTCACCCCAGAGCGTATCGAATCGGGCAAACTCGGTGATTTACTTACCAATCATACGGACCTGCTTCGGGATACACGATGTCTCGGTTATCTCGCCGATGCAGACGCCACCGCCGAGGGCTACCGCGATGCGCTCATACAGGCCGCCGAGGACCTCCGCGACCTCACGAAAGACCTCTACCACGACAACTACGAAAACGAACGACGCTTTCGAGGAGAAATCACGAGTGAAGCACTCGGTCTCGCCGGGACGATGATTCACCTGTTGGACCTTGTGGATGTCGAAATCGTCCGGGAGGCGCGTATCCCACGGTTCTCGCGGGATTTCAAGCCGTCACAGAAAGCCGA